>DALYUA010000095.1:0-9371 GCA_031993245.1 Buttiauxella sp.
CCCAGCGCCGAGCCTTTATTACATCCCACCGGCAAGACTTCCGGGCAATCTACCGCAGAGAAACAGAGAAACGCGCTATCGCCCAGGGCTTCGGCAAGCTGAATTTTAAGCTGGCTGAGATCGTCGTGATCGCCGCAGAAACAGATCTTAGTCACTTCGTCTTTGGGCAGGCTCTTCAGATCTGTCAGATGATATTTAAAGCCGCTGTAGACATGGGCGTGCAGCAGTTCCGGGATGTCATATTGCGTCATCCAGCCCGCGTCATTGAAAACATGCATGCTGGCCTGGGTGTCCCACTGGCCGAGAATAACGCTTTCTGCCGCATCCGCGGTGAGATCCTGCCGATGCAGCAGCTCTCCTTCCATATTGTGAATGCGTGTTCCGTTGCCGGTAATAAGGAAGGCTTCAAGATCAAGCGTTCCTAAAACATGACGCATTTCGAGTACGTGACGGCCGGTGGCAAAAGCGAGAGTAATTTGACGCTCTTCACGCAGACGCTTAAGCGTACGCAGCGTTTCATCGCCAAGATAATGATTGGGCAGCAGCAATGTGCCATCCATATCAAATGCAGCCAGACGTGCCATGAATACTCCCGGTTGTGACCTTGCGAACATGTCCTGGAGTATTGCCTGGCATATGCGGAACTAATAGTGAATACTTCACAAAAATTGTTCCGGGTTTAATGATGCGTTTGTTGAATCGGCTTAATCAGTACCAGAGATTGTGGCAGCCTTCGGCGGGCGAACCCGTTCAGGCAACCGTGGCTGAACTTGCTGCCCGCTGCTTTTGCAGCGAGCGCCATGTCCGTACCCTGCTGAATCAACTTGAAGATGCAGGCTGGTTAACATGGCGCGCGCAGTCGGGACGAGGCAAACGTGGCGAGCTGACTTTTTTAGTGACGCCGGATAGCGTGCGCTCCGGGATGATGGAGGAAGTGTTGCATAAAGGGCAGCATCAGAGCGCGCTGGAGCTCGCGCAAATCGCCCCCGAACAGCTTCGCCACCTGCTGCAACCTTTTCTCGGCGGGCAATGGCAAAACGATACGCCAACCCTGCGCATCCCCTATTATCGTCCGCTTGAGCCGTTACACCCGGGCTTCCTGCCGGGACGGGCCGAACAGCATCTTGCCGGGCATATTTTCTCCGGGCTGACGCGCTTTGTGACTAACAGCGCGCTGCCCCAGCCCGATCTTGCTCACCACTGGCAGGTTTCTGACGACGGCCTGAGCTGGCATTTTTTTATCCGCTCAACGCTGCACTGGCATAACGGCGAGGCGGTGGAAACCGCGCAATTACAGCAACGACTGCTGACGCTGTTAGCGCTCCCCGCGATGCACCGTCTGTTTATTAGCGTAAAATCTATCGAACAGCCGCATGTCAGGTGCCTGCGCTTTGTCCTGCATCGCCCCGATTACTGGCTACCCTGGCGTCTGGCGAGCTATTGCAGCCGTCTTGCCCATCCGGAAGATACACAGCTTGGCTGCGGGGCATTCCGTATCGCCAGCTATAAAGCAAACCTGGTACGTATTGAAAGCCACGAAAGCTATCACCTGAACCACCCTTTGCTGAAAGCCGTCGAGTACTGGATAACGCCCCAGCTTTTCGAAGCGGCCCTTGGCACCAGTTGCCTTCACCCGGTGCAAATCGCCATCGGGCAGCAGGATGAGCTTGTTCATCTGCGGCCGGTGAGAAACAGTATCAGCCTGGGTTTCTGCTATATGGCTATCAGGCAAAATGGCAATCTGACGCCGGAGCAGGCCCGCACGCTGATGCAGATAGTGCGGCGTCATGAGGTGATCGGCACGCTGCCGGTAGAAGAGTCACTAATCACGCCAAGCACAGAGATGATCCCCGGCTGGACGATGCCGCACTGGGAGGATCGGGAGGCGGCGAAACTGCCCCGCCGGTTGACGTTAATTTATCATCTGCCGGTGGAACTCCATGCGATGGCTCAGCAGCTAAAGCGTTATCTCGCCACGCTTGGCTGTGAGCTGACGCTGATATTCCATGACGCAAAAACCTGGGCTGAATGCGAGGCGCTGGCCGAGGCAGATATCGTTATGGGCGACAGGCTGATTGGCGAAGCGCCGGAGTATACGCTCGAGCAGTGGTTGCGCAGCGACGTGCTCTGGTCGCATGTGTTAACCACTGGCCAGTATGCGCATTTGCAGGCCACACTCGATGCAGTGCAGAGCCATCCCGATGATACCGGGCGCTATGCTGATTTACAGGCCGTGTTCAGCTCGCTGATGCACGATGCCATCATCACGCCGCTGTTTAACTACCGCTACCAGATCAGCGCCCCACCGGGGGTTAACGGCATCGAACTCAACGCCTGGGGCTGGTTTGATTTTACTCAGGCCTGGCTGCCGCCGCCGTCGATGGCGTGAAGAAGCTGGGCAGGGGCATACGGGGGCGTTACCATATCGTCCGTAAAATTACTTTTGGCTTACAGGATTACTCATGAAACGTGCGGTCGTCGTCTTCAGCGGTGGGCAAGATTCCACTACCTGCCTGATTCAGGCTTTACAACAGTATGATGAAGTACACTGTGTGACGTTTGATTATGGCCAGCGCCATCGCGCTGAGATCGACGTTGCGCGTGAACTCGCGCTGAAACTGGGTGCCCGCGCCCATAAAGTGCTGGATGTTACAGTGCTGAACGAACTGGCCGTCAGCAGCCTGACTCGCGACAGCATCCCGGTGCCGGATTACGATCCGCAGGAAAAGGGCATTCCAGACACTTTTGTTCCGGGCCGGAATATCCTCTTTCTGACCCTCACGGCTATCTATGCTTATCAGGTTGAAGCCGAAGCCGTGATTACCGGCGTTTGTGAAACTGACTTCTCGGGTTACCCGGACTGCCGCGACGAGTTCGTTAAAGCGTTAAACCATGCGGTAAATCTGGGCATGGCACACGATATCCGCTTTGAAACGCCGCTGATGTGGCTGGATAAAGCGGAGACATGGGCGCTGGCGGATTACTGGCAGCAGCTTGACCTGGTACGCCTGCAGACTCTCACCTGCTATAACGGCATTAAGGGCGACGGCTGCGGGGAGTGTGCCGCCTGTAACCTGCGCGCCAACGGCCTCAACCGCTATCTGACCGACAAAACCGCGGTAATGGCCGCGATGAAAAAGAAAACCGGTCTGCAATAGCGCCATTACGCCCCGTATCTGCGGGGCGTCATCGTTCTCTCGATGGCGGGCTGACCAGCCTGTCATACTCCTTCGCATCGTGGCTGCAAAACAGCGTCACCTTATCCGCATACGCCTGCGATAGCGCTCTCAGCCGCTGCTGATTGTGAAGCCGCGCCCCTCTGTCCGCTTCCATCATCCACTGATAGAAACGCAGGCCGAGCGTACACTGCGGGCTGGGCTGCATCTCCTCCCTGTAGAACCAGGCGTCGCCGCCGTGGAGCAGCCACCCGTCGCTATGCTGGATCGCCACACCTGCGTGACCCGGGGTATGGCCCGCCAACGGAACAAGCAGGATCTCTGGCGGCAGCCCAGCCAGAGAACGTACCGCCTCAAAGCCAAACCAGGGCTCGCCGTTCGCCTGATAGCCGTGCCAGCCCGACTGATTTCCCCACTGCCCCGGACGATAACGCTCGCGCGATAGCCAGCCCTGCCTGCGCTGCACGGTATCAATCTCTGTCTGCATCATATGGATCTGCGCGTTCGGAAAGTCAGTTATCCCTCCGGCATGGTCGAAATCAAGGTGGGTCAGAATGATATGCCGCACGTCTTCCACCCGGAATCCCAGTGCCTGGATTTGCGCCTGCGCAGTGAGAGACTGACGATACTGAATGTTATTCATCATGCGGAAAAACCAGGAGAGCCGCTGCGCCGGGTGGCTCATATCCTGCTGTCCGAAGCCGGTGTCAATCAGGGCCAGGCCGTGGTTGTCCGTCTCCACCAGCAGGCAGTGGCAGATAAGGTGCGCATGCAGGCCTTTGCTAAAGCCATCGTACAGAGCACCACCTAAAGGGCACATGCAACCGCAGTTCAAATGATGGACGCGCATAGATTATCCTCTGGCGTAAAAAACCTCGTGATCGCTAATCACATAAGTTCTGAAGTATAAACGCAGGAGAAAAAGGCGTATTTTTCAGCCCCCTTTCGTTTACCGGCCAGGGGCGGTGAGCTATTGCATCATGGCTTCCAGGTGCTGACGCAGCTCCCCTTCTATCGGCACCGCTTTCTGGGTCTTCAGGTCTATGCAAACAAAAGTCAGCAGCGCATCCGCCACCACCTGCCCTTCTGGTTCAAGCGTAACGACCTGGCTTAATATGCCGCTCTTGCCGCTGAGCTGTTGCAGGCTGCTGTCGATACGCAACACGTCTCCCAGCACCGCGGGGCGACGGTAGTTAATATTGATGTTGACCACGATAAAGGCGATGTTGTTTGCCGTCATCCACTGGAAACCGGCGGACTTCTCCAGGCCATCCCAGCGCGCCTCTTCAAGAAATTCGAGGTAGCGGGCGTTATTGACGTGCTGATAAACGTCCATGTGATAGCCACGAACTTTGATCTGTGTCTGCATAGCGCTAAAACCTTCTGCGATGTTTTTATTAATCAGGTGAGGTAAGACAGGCCACACCAACTGGTATGACCTGTCATTTAGCGTAGCAAGATTTTCTGACTACGCGAGTCGATGCGCACTATCTATCAAAGTTTTAAGCGGGCGCGGTTACGCTCCACCAGCGCGCTGCCAATTCCCGGCACCTCCTGCAGTTGATCCAGTTCTTTAAACGGTCCGTACTCTTCACGATAGCTCACAATCGCCTGGGCTTTTTTCAGTCCAACCCCATTAATGACCTGAGCCAGTTCTTCGGCGCTTGCCGTGTTGATACTCACTACACCGTCGCTGGCGTCCATCGTTTTCGATTCGGTGGCTTTGGGCGTGGAAGCTTTGACGGCGTTACTCTCAGCCGTAGGGACGATCTGCGTGGTAGCAGCGTTTTTCGCGGCTGTGGGGACCGCATAAGCCGGTGAACAGGCGCCTGCCCCGATAAGCGTTAAGGTAAGACAAAAAGCTTTTATTCCTGACTTCATGCTGTTTCCTCCTTGTATGTTTGGCAGCAAGGTCACCTTACCGGGGAGAAAAAACGGCAACAAATGCCAAAGTCAAAATATGGAAAAGGCCGCGAAAGCGGCCTTTAGTTGTTGCACTACGTTGCAACGGAATGCGAGAAACGCTGAGGATTACTGCTGCTGGTCGACGATATCACCCATTTTGATCTTCGCTTCTTTACGCAGATTGGTCATCAGCGCTTCAAAGGCGATTTGGGCGTTGTTCTGGGTAATGCCCTGAACCATCGCTTTTTTCTGTTCCGCAGGCATGGTGCCGGCTTTCACTTCATCCAGAGCCAGCAGTACCACGTTGCCCTGCATATCATTGGCCACGCCGTAACCTGGCTTGTCTTTAGCAGGCAATGGCAGCACGAAGGCCGCCTGGCTTACCGGATCCTGGCCTGTACGGGTCAGCGTTTTGGCTGCACCAAAGCTTAAACCCGCAGCCGCCATCGCCGCGTCGCCTTTACCCTGCTTCAGTTCAGACAGAAGTTTGTCCGCCTGCAGTTTTGCCTGCTGTTCGGCTTTGCGATGTTTAACCTGAGCGATAACCTGCTCGCGCACTTCAGCCAGAGGCTTAACGGCTTCCGCTTTGTGCTCGGTTACGCGCAGAACGAACGCGCGGTCACCGTCAACGGTGATGATGTCAGAATTGCTTCCCGGCGTACCGTTTTCACCAACCAGACCGCCGTTGAAGATAGCGTCTGAAACGGGTTTAAAGTTTAGCTCTGCCGGCAGGTTATCGTGACCAAACCAGCCGGTCTCAACAGCCTTAACGCCTGCAACCTGTTCGGCACCCGCCAGGGATTCGTTATCGTTGCTTGCCGCATCGCTTACTTTCTGCTGCAGCGCGTAGTAAGCGTCCAGGGCTTTATCCTGTTTCACTTTGTCAGCAATCGCATTTTTGACGTCAGACAGCGGTTTGGTTTGTGCTGGTTGAATATCGTCCAGACGAACCACCAGGAAACCAACGGAAGATTTGATAACGCCAGACAACTGGCCTTTTTCTTTCAGACCGGCATTTTTCAACTCGTCAGGCGTTGTGCCCGGCTCAAGCCAGCCCATATCGCCACCGTTACGGGCAGAAATAATATCGGCTGATTTCTCTTTCGCCAGCGCCGCGAAATCGCCGCCTTTGTTTAACTCAGCCAGGACAGCTTTTGCTTCCGCTTCAGTTTTAGTCTGAATCACGCTGTAGCGGCTACGTTGCGGCTGGGTGAATTCATCCTGATGCTGATCGTAATAAGACTGAATATCCGTGTCCGTTGCTGTCTCCTGCATTGAGGCAGCATCAAGCTTGATGTAGCTGACTTTAAACTGCTCAGGCGCAATGTAGCTGTTTTTATTCTGCTCATAGCTGCTGGTGATTTCCTGACCGGAAACATCCTGCTTCGCTGCCAGCGCATTCACATCGATGGTTGCTTCACGTACCAGGCGTTCCTGAGCCACCAGCGCGGCCAGCTCGTCGGTTTCGCCAGTAAGCATAAAGTCTGTGCCCACAACGGCGCTAATAAGCTGCTGTGTGGTTAGCTGGTTACGCAGCGCTTGCGCGTACTGATCCGCCGTCATGCCCATATTGCTGATGATGGCCTTATAGCGGGCGTTGTCGAATTTACCGTTGTTCTGGAATGCCGGCTCTTTAAAAATGGCCTGTTTGATTTGTTCGTCGCTGATGCCCAGGCCGAGATGTTTAGCGTACTGGTCCATCAGGGCTTCATCGATCATGCGAGAAAGCACCTGCTGACGCATCTGCTTCATATAGCCTTCGCTGGAAGCAAGCGCTGAGAACTGTTCACCTAATTGCTGTTGCTGGCGATTACGTTCGCTGGCTACCGCATTTTCGAACTGCCCACGACCAATCTCCTGGTCATTCACTTTTGCGGCGTAATTGGCGCTGCCGCCAATCAGGTAATTACCTACGCCGGTCAAAATGAAAGAGACGATAATCAAACCCAGAATGATCTTGAGCACGACGTGGTTTGCCGCCGCGCGTAAATTGTCCATCATGGTGTAACAACACTCCGCTGTAGTGTGATTGGTAAACCCTGCGCAGTCGTCATGGCATCCTTGCGAACGCTCGTTACTCGCCACTGCGCGCAAGAGGGTATTGTGACAAGAAACCCGTCCCAAATCATCAGGCATGCGTAAAATTAGGACGCCAGAAACAAAAAAGGCACATCTGCTGATGCGCCCCTGACAAAGCTTTACGGTTTGTATTAATAAACTGGTCGAAGACTCAGTTAACCGCGTCTTTCAGCGCTTTACCCGCACGGAATCCTGGGACTTTCGCTGCAGCGATGGTGATTTCTTTACCGGTCTGAGGATTACGGCCTGTTCGGGCAGCACGCTCTTTAACAGCAAATGTACCAAAGCCAACCAGTGCCACGTCTTCCCCGGACTGCAGAGATTCAGTAACAGAAGCGATCACAGCATCTAACGCACGTCCAGCCGCGGCTTTAGAAATATCAGCACCTGCGGCAATTTTGTCTATCAGTTGAGATTTATTCACTCTTCTCTTCCTCTCGTTATTATTTATATCGTGCCCGTTTCCTTCGAAGCACGATCGCGCAGCAGTTATATCAGGCCTGTCATAGCCACACAACATCCGTTGTTGGTGACATACCCAAACGCTGTCTAACTTAGCGATACAAAAAAAAGCTGGCAAGTGACAATTCACCTGCCAGCTCCTATTTTATTGACCTTATATGCGTCAGGTCACTATTTTGCGCTAACAACCTGCATTCCGTACGGTTCGTTCTGCAATGCAAGCGCCAGAACTTCCTCGATACGTTTTACAGGGTGGATAGCCAGATCGGCAATTACGTTGTCCGGAATCTCTTCCAGATCGCGTTTATTCTCGTCGGGAATCAGCACGGTTTTAATGCCGCCACGGTGGGCTGCCAGCAGCTTTTCTTTCAAACCACCGATTGGCAGAACCTGACCACGCAGCGTAATTTCACCCGTCATTGCCACATCCGCACGGACCGGATTACCAGTCAGACAGGAAACCAACGCGGTACACATGGCAATACCCGCGCTTGGGCCATCTTTCGGCGTTGCGCCTTCCGGTACGTGAACGTGGATATCACGTTTTTCGTAGAAGTCGCCGTTGATGCCCAGCTTTTCCGCACGGGCGCGAACAACGGTCAGCGCTGCCTGGATGGACTCCTGCATTACTTCGCCTAACGAACCGGTGTAGGTCAGCTTGCCTTTACCCGGCACGCACGCGGTTTCGATAGTCAGCAGATCGCCGCCCACCTCTGTCCACGCCAGGCCTGTTACCTGCCCTACGCGGTTTTCACTGTCCGCACGACCATAATCAAAGCGCTGAACCCCCAGGAAATCCTTCAGGTTGTCGCCGTTGATATCGATGTGCTTAAGCGTTTTATCCAGCAGCAGCTGTTTCACCGCTTTACGACACAGCTTGGAGATTTCACGTTCCAGGCTACGCACGCCAGCTTCACGGGTGTAGTAACGGATAATGCCGGTAATGGCGCTATCTTCTACCGTCAGCTCGCTTTTCTTCAGGGCGTTACGCTCAATCTGCTTCGGCAGCAGGTGCTGCTTCGCAATGTTCAGTTTTTCGTCTTCGGTGTAACCGGACAGACGAATTACTTCCATACGATCCAGCAGCGGAGCCGGAATGTTCATGGAGTTAGAAGTCGCAACAAACATCACGTCGCTGAGATCGTAATCCACTTCCAGATAGTGATCGTTAAAAGCAACGTTCTGTTCTGGATCAAGCACTTCCAGCAGAGCAGATGCCGGATCGCCACGCATATCCGAAGACATTTTGTCGATCTCATCGAGCAGGAACAGCGGGTTTTTAACGCCCACTTTCGCCATTTTCTGAATCAGCTTGCCCGGCATCGAACCGATATAGGTGCGACGGTGGCCGCGAATTTCGGCTTCATCACGCACGCCGCCCAGCGCCATACGGATATATTTGCGTCCTGTCGCTCTGGCGATGGACTGACCCAGAGAAGTTTTACCCACGCCAGGAGGCCCTACCAGGCACAGGATTGGCCCTTTGAGCTTGTTGACGCGGCTTTGCACTGCGAGGTATTCCAGGATGCGATCTTTTACGCGTTCCAGACCGTAGTGATCGGTATCCAGCACTTCCTGAGCCTGACGCAGGTCTTTTTTCACCTTGCTGCGCGAGTTCCACGGCACCTGCACCATCCAGTCGATATAGCCACGTACCACGGTTGCTTCCGCAGACATTGGCGACATCATTTTCAGTTTTTGCAGTTCCGCTTCGGTTTTCTCACGCGCCTCTTTCGGCATTTTTGCCGC
>DALYUA010000096.1:0-9302 GCA_031993245.1 Buttiauxella sp.
GATGGCGATCTGGTACGAGCCTTTAATGACCGCGGACAGATACTGGTTGGCGCAGTGGTCACTTCCAGAGTGCGTCCGGGCGTGGTTCGTATCAGCGAAGGCGCATGGTTCGATCCCGCAGACCCGGCAAAGCCCGGCTCGCTGTGTAAAAACGGCAACGTTAACTGTCTGACCTTTGATATCGGCTCGTCCAGCCTTGCGCAGGGCAACTGTGGGCAAATGGCACAGCTGGATATCGAAAAATACCAGGGTCCCGTGCTGATAAATACCGCTCACGCCATACCCGCTGGCGCTTAAAAAAATGGCCGCCTGTTACAGAGGCGGCCATTTTTATCTGAATACGAAACGGGGCAGATCAGCGCATTGCCTGGCGAACGCGATCCAGATCTTCCGGCGTATCCACGCCGGTGCCGGGGATCTCTTTTGCTACCGCAACGTGAATTTTTTCACCGTTCCACAAAACTCGTAGCTGCTCAAGCATCTCAATTTGCTCAAGCTGGCTTGGTTCCCAGCTGATATAGCGACGGATGAAACCCGCACGATAACCGTAGATGCCGATGTGACGCAGGAAAGTATCGCCAATCTTTTCGCGCGACTGGGCGAATCTGTCACGATCCCAGGGAATGGTTGCTCGCGAGAAGTACAGAGCGTAGCCCTGAGCATCCATCACCACTTTAACCGCGTTTGGATTAAACGCTTCTTCAGCCGAGTCGATAGGGACGGCAAGGGTTGCCATGCCCGCCTGGCTGTTAGCCAGATTTTCTGCGACCTGACGAATGATGACCGGAGGGATCATCGGCTCATCACCCTGCACGTTTACGATGACGGTGTCGTCGCTAAAGCCGCATTTTTCGATAACTTCGGCGAGGCGTTCGGTGCCCGATTGATGATCCGCGCGGGTCATGCACACTTCGCCACCAGCGGATTCGACGGCACGAGCCACGTCTTCGTGATCGGTGGCGACGATAATACGTTCTGCGCCAGATTCACGGGCACGTTCCAGAACATGCACCACCATCGGCTTACCGTTAATATCTTTCAACGGCTTGCCCGGCAAACGTGTGGACGAATAGCGGGCAGGAATAATTGCCACAAAACTCATGGATTAGTCTCGTCGAGAGTTAGCGTGCGCGCCTGAGTTTCCAGCAGGACCGGAATACCGTCGCGGAACGGAAAGGCCAGGCCATCAGCTTTACAGATAAGCTCCTGCTTTTCTTGGTTAAAGTAGAGTTTGCCATTGCACACCGGGCAGGCAATGATTTCAAGTAAACGACTTTCCATAGATACTCCAGAATGGGCGCCATCAAGGGCGTCAGGATAACATAACTGATTAGCTCCCCGGGGTAATTTCCCAGCCGGTTCCCCATGAGGCGGCCAGCGATGCGGGAATATTCCCCAGAACAATCCGTAAAGCACCTTGCCAGAGCGCAAACTCCGTTAACGCGCCGTGCAGGCCGTCTGTCAATGATATACCGGGCCTGATGCCCTCTTCCAGATACAAACTGATGATCTCAAGCTCGCCCAGTTTGCGGTGCATTTTGGCGTCCATACGCCCGACCAGTACGCCCCGATGCAGGAGCGGCAAAACGAAATAGCCGTACTTGCGTTTTTCCGCCGGGGTGTAGCATTCCAGGCGATATGAGAAATCAAACAGCGCTTCCGCACGCGTGCGATCCCAAACCACGGGATCGAAGGGAGACAGCACGGCGCTGTGAGTCGCTGTAAGCCTGTTCTGTTCCGTGCGCGGCAGCAATGTCGATAACGAACCGTGTACCCACATCTCGCCCAGCTTTTCTGTCTGAACGGGTATAACCTTTCCCTGCTTCTCCCACTCGCTGATGACTGACTTAACGGGAACGCGACGTAAACGATAATAATCCGCCAGCCATTCGGGGCGGAAAATGCCCAGACTACGGGCGCTGTTTTCCAGCATTTGCCGTTCGGCATCCTGCTGCTGAATAAGGTGTAACTCATCATCCCAGCCCGGCATTACGCGGGTTGTAAGGTCGTAAACGCGCTGAAAATTGCGTCGCTCAATCACCATCAACTGGCCGGAAGTAAACAGACCCTCAAGGTGTTTTTTATGCGGTTTCCACTCCCACCAACCGCCTGCACCTTTGCGTGGATGTTCAAAATCCGCCGAACGAACCGGTCCATTCTCCGCAATATGAGCGAGCAGGCGTTCAATCTCTTCCGCATGTTCCGCCATCCAGTCCGGCCTGTATTTCCAGCCCATATTTTCCGGCTGCAGCATCCTGTGGCGCACCAGAGCAAAATCTTCTTTAGGAAGAAAACAGGCCTCATGCGCCCAGTATTCGATGAGTTTTCCGCTCGCTAATGCTTCATCGAGCCAGCCTGGGGGATATTGTCCAAGGCGGCTGAACAGCACCAGATAAGGGCTACGGGCGACGATGTTGATGGTATCGATTTGCAGGAGCGACATCTGCGATATTGTCTCGCTGATGTCTGACGCGCGGGCGCGACGGCGTGGCTTGTTTAAGAGACCCTGCGCGGCAAGATGAAGATTTCGGGCTGCTTGTAAGGTCAGGTACGGTAAGGACATTATCTTTCCTGTCATCAACAAACCCTTGCGCGGACGCGCTGAAAAACTTACTTCGCCAGCGCGATCAATGTTTGCAGCAACTGTTCTGCCTGCGGTTGGGCAAGATGAGCATCAACCGGCAGATACCACCAGTTCTCATGTCCCACAGCAAAGGCGCGACATTTAACCGCATCTTTTTCTGTCATTAACAACGTCTGGTCTTTACCCAGCAGCTTTACGACATCCGCTTCCGTCAGTGCCTGATGATCCGCAAGGCTTACCGTGTTAACCGGCGTTACGCCGCACTGCTTTAGCGTGGTGAAAAAACGCGGCGGGTGGCCGATACCCGCCATTGCGACTACATTGTGCAACATCTGCACGGGGCAACGCTCGCCGCTGAGCAGATTAACGGCCTCTCCCGGCTGCAGATGCATAGCGATTTCTCCTGGCTGCGCTTCGCCACCGTTGGTGATTACCGCATCCACAGAATTTAAGCGGCCCGCACGCTCACGCATTGGCCCTGCCGGCAACCACCAGCCGTTGCCGAACCGGCGCACACCGTCAATCACGACAATCTCTTTATTCCGCGCCAGGGCATAGTGCTGAAGACCATCATCCGTGATGATGAGCTGCGGCTGCGCATGTTCGATTAAAGCTTTTACCGCCGCGCTGCGCTCCGGAGCCACGGCCACAGGCGCACCAGTACGCTGATAAATCAATACCGGTTCATCTCCTGCCTGCGTGGTATCGGTAGCTGGAGTAAGCATTAGCGGGTAACGCTCCGCTTTGCCCCCGTAACCACGGGAAACGACCCCCACGCGGATACCCCGTGACTGAAGCTGTTCCACCAGCCAGATAACAACCGGCGTTTTGCCATTGCCGCCAGCGGTCAGATTACCTACGACAACCACTGGAACGGGTGAACGCCAGGCCTTACGCAGGCCGAGTTTATAACTAAGACGGATAGCTCCGCTCACCAGGCCATAAAGCCAGGAGAGCGGTAATAACAGCAGGTAGAGAGAAGATTTTCCCGACCAGATACGTGCGATCATGCGCCGAACTGCATCTTATGGAGCTGAGCGTATACGCCACGATGGGCGAGCAGTTCAGCGTGGGGGCCACGTTCAACGATACGGCCATCTTCCACCACTACGATTTCATCGGCTTGTTCAATAGTAGACAGACGGTGGGCAATAACCAGAGAAGTACGGTTTTTCTGTAATTCGTCCAGCGCCGCCTGAATGGCGCGTTCCGATTCCGTATCCAGCGCGGATGTGGCTTCATCCAGAATCAAAATTGGGCTGTCACGCAGCAGCGCACGCGCTATGGCGATACGCTGACGCTGTCCGCCGGAAAGCAGCACGCCGTTTTCGCCAATAACGGTATCCAGTCCGTTGTCCATTTTGCTGATGAAGTCCATCGCGTAAGCCATGCGGGCGGCCTTTTCAATATCTTCACGGCTGTACTGCTCCGTACGCGCATAGGCAATGTTGTTAGCTATCGTGTCGTTAAACAGGTGCACATTCTGTGAAACCAGCGCCACCTGATTACGCAGCGACGACAGCGTGTATTCCCGAATGTCCACGCCATCAATCAGGATATTGCCCTGCTGTATATCGTAGAAGCGCGTAATCAGGCTGGCGATAGTAGACTTCCCTGAGCCTGAACGTCCTACCAGCGCAACCATCTTCCCGGCGGGAATATTCAGACTAACGTCACGTAATGCAGGGATGTCACGGCCAGGGTAGGTGAAGGTTACATTTCTGAATTCCAGGTCGCCTTTCGCACGTTCAATTTTGCGCGTGCCTTCATCTTTCTCCTGTTCCGAATCGAGGATGGAGAACAGCGTCTGGCATGCCGCCATACCACGCTGGAACTGAGCATTAACGTTCGTCAGCGATTTCAGCGGACGCATCAGAGCAATCATGGAAGAGAACACGACGGTGATCGTACCGGCGGTCAGGGTTTCCATCACGCTCGGGAAGCTTGCAGCATACAGAACAAAGGCCAGCGCCAGGGAGGCAATCAACTGAATAATAGGATCGGAAATCGAAGAGGCTGACACCAGTTTCATGCCCTGGTGACGCATACGGTTGCTGACTTTGTTAAAGCGATCCGTTTCGACTTCCTGGCCCCCAAAAATCAGAACCTCTTTATGCCCTTTGAGCATCTGTTCTGCACTTGTGGTCACCTGCCCCATGGTGTTCTGCATATTCTTGCTGATATTACGGAAGCGTTTAGAAACCAGACGAATGGCGAAGGAGACGACTGGCGCAAGCACAATCAGAATCACTGAAAGCTGCCAGCTATACCAGAACATCAGCGCGAACAGACCGATGATTGAAGCACCTTCACGCACCACGGTAATCAGCGCGCTGGAAGAGGACGATGCTACCTGCTCGGAATCGTAGGTAATACGAGAGAGCAGCGTACCTGTCGATTGCTGATCGAAGAAGGCGACGGGCATTCCCATCATATGGCTGAACAGGCGGCGACGCATATTCATCACCACCTGGCCTGAAACCCAGGAAATACAGTAGCTTGAGACGTAACTTGTTATCCCGCGCATCACCATAAGTCCGATGACAACCAGCGGCATCCATAACAAAACGGATTTATCCGTTTTACCGAAACCATCATCCAGTAACGGTTTTAGCAACGATAACATGAAGGTATCGCTGGCTGCGTTGAGGATTAACGCAACCCCAGCCACAATCAGACCCGCTTTAAAAGGAGCAATCATCGGCCATAGGCGGCGGAAGGTCTGTAAGGTGGAGAGATCTTTATCGTTCTGCATTAAGTCGAACCAGCATTTGATGAAATAGCCGCATATTCTACCTATTATCGCGGGTGACGCCAAACCACTGATGATACCAACGGGGCATTATTTGCTCTCTGAAGCCATTGATTTGCCATTTATCGCGCTTTATACGGATAGTAATCTGGCCGGAATGCGCCGTGTCATACCACGTATATCCCTGCTTTTTGTAACGCTCAATGACTTTCGCAGAAGGCAGGCGCCAGGCGTTATAACGGGAAACAGAAGCCAGAGCGGCCTTCCCGGAAACAGCTCACAAGAGGGGCGCAGTTGACGAGGTTCGGCTGCCATGATGAGGAACCTGAACAATATCAGCTCGCAAAGCGCCCCACTGCTTCCTGAGCAACGCCAATTCTGCGGGTGTTTCCACATCACCGGTTAACAGCAGCCGAAAACGGCCGTCGCTGACCATTATCACGCAGGAGCCGTTATTACCCGGCGCCCGGTGCGCTTCTGATGGCCACCAGACGGTGAAATCCAGGCCCTGCCATTGCCACTTTTGCCCCTGAAAGCAAGGAAGGTGGTTTGCCCAGCGAAGCGGGCTGCGGACTGACATTCCCGGCCAGGCCTGTTGCAGACTGGTAAGCCCGCCGCGATGATCGAGATGTTCATGGCTAATGATAACGCCTTCGGGAGTGAGATTACGCCAGCGCAGCCAGGGGATAATTACCTGTTGCGCTGCGTCTCCGCCAGGCCAGGCGTTTCCAGTGTCATATAAGAGCACTTTGCCATGACGAATAATAGCAACCGCAAGACCATGCCCTACATCCAGCATCGTAATTTCCCACGCTTGCTCGTCTTTATCCGCAAGCGTACGGAAACTAAAAACGATCAGCATAAACGTTAGCACTCCTGTTGCAGCCGGAGAGGTTCTCCAGAGGAATAAACGACAGATACCGATTGCCCCCCAGCCGATAAAACTAACCGCCTGGAAACGCTCGTCCAGCTCCTGCCAGCCTCCCGGCAGGCGCCTGAGAAAATCAAACAGTTGTTCCAGTAAGATATCCACCAGCCGCCACAGATTTTCTCCCAGCCACGGGATACCCGTCAGCATGAGCCCTGTTAGCAGCAAGGGAGTGACAATAAAGGAGACAAAGGGCACGGCCAGCAGGTTCGCCAGCAGCGCGTTTACGCTCAAACCGTGAAAGATAAAGACTTGCAGTGGCAACAGCAGTAACGTGATGCCAGCCTGCAAATACACAAGGCCCGCCAGATGACGATAATACCATCGCCAACCCGCTACCCGACGCGGCAGCGGCATCCATTGATACCAGTAAATGATTGCAGCGACAGCCAGCACGGAAAGCCAGAAGCTGTCGGATAATACCGTCAGCGGATCGTAAAGCAGGATCCCGGCTATACAGCAGACCCATACTTCCCAGTTCGACCATTGCCTGCCGCTCAAACGAAGCGATAACCAGATAACAAGCCCTAAAAATGTTCTTGTCGCCGGAGGATTAGCGCCTGCAAGCCAGGTACAAACGCCGGCAGTGAACAGGCTCGCAAGCAGGGGCATTCGAAAGTGGATGCGGTGAGCAGGAAGAAATAACTGGATAAATCTTGCAAACAGCCAGCCTACCCCCGCGGCCAGCGAGATATGCAACCCTGAGATTGCCATCAAATGCGCGGTTCCGGTGCGCCGCAGGATATCTTTGACCTCTGCTGTCATAACCGTGCGTTCACCAAAACCCAGAGCAAGTATCGTTCCCTGCCAGGTTAATGTTCTTGTCGCATTGCTGACCGCATTTAACCATCGCCCGCGAAGAGAACATTGTTTGCTTAACCGTTGTGCGGCAATAACCCGCCCGCGAAGCGGTAAATGCTGCGCCAGGGCATAGCGCTGACTGTCAAATCCCCCTTCGTTTAACCGACCATGAACCGGCTGCAAACGCAGCGTCATCTGCCATTTCTGGCCGGAACAAACGGGTTCGGGTAGGTAAACGCCTCTCAGCACAACGCCCGGCGGCGGAAAAAGGTAGTGCTTACCACGTTGAATAATCTGTAACTCATGATTCTGAGCGCCATCGGTACGCGTGATAACTACCCGGGCGGTCACGGGCTTTTTTATCCAGCTTTCAAACGGCATCAGGCTTTCTTTGGCAGCAAGCAATCCCCAACAGCAGCAAAGCGCGGCGATTGCCGGGTAACGCAGCGCCCGAAATCTGAAAACCGCAAGAGATAACGCGGCCGCCAGCAACAATACAATGGTCGACAGCTCGGGAATATCGGCCAACCACAACAGCGGTAAAATGCCAACGGTGGCGCTAAGACAGAACCCTGGTAAAGAAACCACAGCAACCTCCTTGTTCAGAGCAGTGTGGGATATCAGGGCTTCAGCGTCAGCCAGCAATAAAAGAACTTACGAGAAGGTTTCCGACGTTTTTCAGTAAGGGATCTTACTTTCAGGAAACAATGTGACAAAAGTCGCTTCCCGAATTTCGGACATAAAAAAATGGCACCCGAGGGTGCCGTTTTTAACAGTTAAATCCGTAGACTCAATTGCCGTAAATATTGGCGCGGTCACGTAGCTCTTTACCCGGTTTAAAGTGCGGAACGTATTTACCTTCCAGATCCACTTTATCTCCGGTCTTAGGGTTACGTCCGGTGCGAGGAGCGCGATAGTGTAAGGAGAAGCTTCCGAAACCCCGGATTTCAATACGCTCGCCAAGGGCGAGAGTAGAGGCCATATGTTCCAGCATCTCTTTTACTGCGTCTTCCACAGCCTTAGCGGGAACGTGAGATTGCTGGGTTGCAAGTCTTTCTATCAATTCTGACTTGGTCATGATTCCTCCGGTTTCCTTTCAAGAAAATTAGCTTACAGCTATCAATCGAACAAGGGCGGCCGCAGCCGCCCTGATATAGCACTCGGACGATTACTCGCCTTTAGCTGCTTTGAATGCTTCAGCCATTGCGTTAGAGAAGTTGCCTTCTTCCTGTTTGTTGTTAACAGTCGCAATTGCATCTTTCTCGTCAGCTTCGTCTTTAGCACGAACAGACAGGCTCACAACACGGTTTTTACGATCGACGCCGGTGAATTTAGCTTCAACATCGTCGCCTACGTTCAGAACCAGAGTTGCATCTTCAACGCGGTCACGGGAAGCTTCAGAAGCACGCAGGTAGCCTTCTACGCCGTCTGCTAATTCAACTGTAGCACCTTTCGCGTCAACTGCCGTTACTTTACCAGTAACGATAGTACCTTTCTTGTTCAGCGCAACGTAGTTGTTGAACGGATCTTCTGCGAGTTGTTTAACACCCAGGGAGATACGCTCGCGCTCTGCGTCAACCTGCAGAACCACAGCTGCGATTTCGTCGCCTTTTTTGTATTCACGAACTGCTTCTTCGCCTGCAACGTTCCAGGAGATGTCAGACAGGTGAACCAGGCCGTCGATGCCGCCGTCCAGGCCGATGAAGATACCGAAGTCAGTGATAGACTTGATTTTACCTTCAACGCGATCGCCTTTGTTGTGGGTCTCAGCGAACTGCTGCCATGGGTTGTTTTTGCACTGTTTCAGGCCCAGGGAGATACGACGACGTTCTTCGTCGATATCCAGAACCATAACTTCCACTACGTCGCCAACGTTAACAACTTTGGACGGGTGGATGTTTTTGTTGGTCCAATCCATTTCGGAAACGTGAACCAGGCCTTCAACGCCTTCTTCGATTTCAACGAAGCAGCCGTAGTCGGTCAGGTTGGTCACGCGGCCAGTCAGACGAGTACCTTCCGGGTAACGCTTAGCGATAGCTACCCATGGATCTTCGCCCAGCTGTTTGAGGCCCAGGGAAACACGGGTACGCTCGCGGTCGAACTTCAGCACTTTAACAGTGATTTCGTCGCCAACGTTCACGATTTCGCTTGGATGCTTAACGCGTTTCCATGCCATGTCAGTGATGTGCAGCAGGCCATCAACGCCGCCCAGATCAACGAATGCACCGTAGTCAGTA
>DALYUA010000097.1:0-9286 GCA_031993245.1 Buttiauxella sp.
GCCTTTATACTACCGCGCGTTTGTTTATAAACTGCCCAGTGGAAACGTAATGGGAAATTTAAGGTGAAGTTCGTAAAGTATTTATTAATCCTTGCAGTCTGTTGCATTCTGCTGGGAGCCGGCTCGATTTACGGCTTATACAAATTTATAGAGCCGCAGCTGCCTGATGTCGCCACGCTAAAAGATGTGCGGCTGCAAATTCCAATGCAGGTCTATAGCGCTGACGGGGAATTAATTGCCCAGTACGGTGAGAAACGTCGTATTCCGCTGACGCTGAACCAGATTCCACCGGAAATGGTGAAAGCATTCATTGCCACCGAAGACAGCCGCTTTTACGAGCATCACGGTGTTGACCCGGTTGGGATTTTCCGCGCTGCAAGCGTTGCCCTGTTCTCAGGCCATGCTTCACAGGGCGCAAGTACTATTACTCAGCAGTTAGCGCGTAACTTCTTCCTGAGTCCGGAACGCACCATGATGCGTAAGATTAAGGAGGCGTTCCTGGCGGTACGTATTGAGCAACTGCTGAGCAAAGATGAAATCCTTGAACTCTATCTGAACAAAATTTACCTCGGCTATCGTGCATACGGCGTTGGCGCAGCGGCACAGGTTTATTTCGGTAAATCAATCGATCGGCTTACGCTGAGCGAAATGGCGATGATTGCCGGTTTGCCAAAAGCGCCGTCAACCTTTAACCCGCTGTATTCCTTAGAAAGGTCAACTTCTCGTCGTAATGTCGTGCTCTCTCGCATGCTGAGTGAAAATTATATTACTCAGGCGCAGTACGACGAAGCCAGCAGCCAGCCCATCGTCGCGAACTATCACGCACCGAAAATCGCCTTCTCAGCACCCTATCTTTCAGAACTGGTGCGTCAGGATCTGGTCGGCCGCTACGGCGAAAAAGCCTACGAAGAAGGTTATAAGGTTTACACCACCGTGACCCGCAGGGTTCAGCAGGGCGCGCAGCAGGCGGTCCGTAACAACGTGATGGCTTATGATATGCGCCACGGCTACCGCGGCCCGTCAAACGTGCTGTGGAAGGTGGGTGAAAGCGCCTGGGATGAGAAAAAAATTATCGACACCCTGAAGAGCCTGCCGGTTTATGGTCCGCTGTTCCCGGCGGTTGTCACCGCTGCGAATCCAACCGAAGCGACCGCTCTGCTGGCGGACGGTACCTCAGTGTCGCTGGGCATGAGCGGCGTACGCTGGGCGCGTCCGTATCGCTCTGACACCTCACAGGGGCCGACCCCGCGCAAAGTTACCGATGTGATTCAGACAGGGCAGCAAATTTGGGTACGTAAAGTTGATGATGCCTGGTGGCTGGGTCAGGTTCCGGATGTGAACTCCGCACTGGTTTCTATCAATCCACATGACGGTGCAGTACTGGCTCTGGTCGGCGGGTTCGACTTTAACCAAAGCAAATTCAACCGGGCCACGCAGGCGCTGCGCCAGGTCGGCTCGAATATTAAGCCGTTCCTCTATACCGCCGCGATGGACAAAGGTTTAACCCTGGCAAGTATTCTTAACGATGTGCCTATCTCACGCTGGGATGCAGGTGCCGGTTCCGACTGGCGCCCTAAGAATTCGCCGCCAGAATATGCCGGACCGATTCGCCTGCGTCAGGGTCTGGGTCAGTCGAAAAACGTGGTGATGGTTCGTGCGATGCGCGCAATGGGTGTGGATTACGCCGCAGAATATTTACAGCGTTTCGGCTTCCCGGCTCAGAACATTGTGCATACCGAATCTTTAGCGCTGGGCTCCGCATCATTCACACCGATGCAGGTCGCGCGCGGCTACTCGGTGATGGCAAACGGCGGCTTCCTGGTGGACCCGTACTTTATTTCCAAAATCGTTGATGACAGCGGCCAGACCATTTTCGAAGCGAAGCCAAAAGTGGCCTGCGCCGAGTGCGATCTGCCGGTGATTTACGGCGAAACGCAGAAATCTAACGTACTGGAGAATCAGAACGTTGAAGATGTGGCGATTTCTCAGGAACAGCAAAATTCCAGCGTGCCAATGCCAAAACTGGAACAGGCAAACAGCGATCTGGTCGCCCAGACGACCGCACCGGATTATGCGCCACACGTGATTAACACACCGCTGTCCTTCCTGATCAAAAACGCGCTTAACTCCAATATCTACGGAGAACCGGGCTGGCAGGGTACAGGCTGGCGCGCCGGGCGCGATTTGAAACGTCGCGACATCGGCGGCAAAACCGGTACAACCAACAGTTCAAAAGATGCGTGGTTCTCAGGTTACGGTCCCGGTGTTGTGACCTCCGTGTGGATAGGCTTTGACGATCATCGCCGCAATCTTGGCCGTACCTCTGCAAGCGGCGCGATTAAAGATCAGATTTCAGGCTATGAAGGCGGTGCCAAAAGCGCCCAACCCGCATGGGATGATTTTATGAAAGTGGCGCTGGACGGCGTACCTGAAGAGCCGGTCACGCCACCGCCGGGCATTGTGACGGTGAATATCGACCGCAGCACCGGTCAGTTGGCCAACGGCGGCAACAGTCGTGAAGAGTACTTCATTGAAGGCACGCAGCCAACGCAACAGGCAGTGCATGAGGTGGGTACAACGATTATTGATAACGGCGAAGTACACGAGCTGTTCTGATAAAAAAGCCCTTCGATAGAAGGGCTTTTTTATGAATCCTATAAACGTCCCTGCTCTTTTAGCCATTCCCTGACCAGGAACAGCGCGCTGACGTTGCGCGCCTCGCTAAAATCTTCTTCATCCAGCAAATCCATCAGCGACGCCAGCGGCCAGCGAACCTGCGGCAGCTCTTCCGGCTCGTCACCCTCCAGAGATTCTGGATAGAGGTTTTCAGCAACCACGATATTCATTTTGCTGGAGAAATAAGATGGCGCCATAGTGAGTTTTTTAAGGAAAGTCAGCTCGCTTGCACCGAAGCCAACCTCTTCTTTAAGCTCGCGATTTGCCGCTTCAAACACGGTTTCACCCGGATCGATAAGCCCTTTAGAAAAGCCAAGCTCATAAGATTCTGTGCCAACAGCGTATTCGCGGATCAGGATCACATGGTCATCCACAATCGGGATTATCATCACCGCTTCCCGGGAAGAGGGGCGCATACGTTCATATACGCGTCGGACGCCATTGCTAAACTCCAGGTCCACCGTTTCGACATTAAACAGACGTGAACGGGCCACGGTTTCAACGTGTAAAATAGTCGGTTTTTGTAAGGATTTGCTCATCGTGGCTGGACTTAACAGTGAAGACAGGAGGCTATTGTGCGGTATGCCGCACATCTCGCGCAATGCACAGCGGTTATTATTTACATTTTTGTAACTTCACGGTCGCTTCTGACGTATATGTCAACAGGAGGCTTTGAAATAGGAATTTGCTGATATTTACCAGGAAGTCGCTTTGCTAGCATCAGTTTACCGCAGGATGTGCCCTAATAAATATGTCTCAAGATCTTGTTCATACCTGCCGATAACAACTTTTACACCCATAACATTTTTTCAGGGGTGCAACTTGCTGCGCTTGGATAAGAAAACGATTATTTGATGGGGAAAGCATGAGCACCTTATTACTTCTTTTAGCTGCTATGCTGGCCTGCGTATTGATTGCCGGATGGCTGGTCTGGCGCAGCCTGAGGCTGCGTGCCCATCTGCCGCACGCGCAATCTTTTACCGGAGCAACCTCGCGCAAGTTAACTGCCGAAGAACGCACTGCTATTGAAAATTACATTGAGACGCTAACCCGTACGCAGGATATCGTTGGGCCCTCTGGCGCAAGTACCGCGCCAGTAAAGCTGGTCCTCAATACGCAGAGTAATACGGTTCTTTCTCTGACCCGCTCTATCACCCGCTATGGCCTGTCGACTGATGATGCCAATAAATGGCGTTATTACCTTGATTCGGTTGAAGTTCATTTACCGCCCTTCTGGGAACAGTACATCACTAACGACAATAACGTTGAGCTGATCCGTACTGAAACCGTCCCGCTGGTGATCTCGCTTAATGGCCACACGCTGAACGAAGATAACAGCGAAAGCCCGGCCTTCGCGCTGGAGCGCGCCACCGGCAGTCAGGCATCTATTCGCGGTGAAGAAAGCGAACAAATCGAACTGCTGAATATCCGCCAGGAAACACCTGAAGAAGCCGCCCTGAGCCGTCCGGATGGGCTGCGCGAGGCCATTCTTATGTGCGTCGCGTTTGTGATGTTATTCTTTTGTCTGGTCAGCCCTTCCGTAGTGTTGCCGTGGCTGCTGGGCGGCGCAATTATGTTACTGGCGGCAAGTCTGTGGGGATTGTTTGCCCCGCCGGCAAAAAATACGCTACGTGAAATACACTGCCTGCGAGGCACGCCAAAGCGCTGGGGCTTATTTGGTGAGTCCAATCAGGAGCAGATCAACAATATCTCGCTGGGCATTATCGATCTGGTTTATCCCCCGCACTGGCAACCCTACGTCGCGCAGGATCTGGGGCAGGAAACCGATATTGATATCTATCTTGACCGCAACGTTGTGCGCCAGGGGCGTTTTCTGTCGCTGCATGATGAGGTCAAAAATTTCCCGATTCAGCACTGGGTGCGCAATCTGGTCATTGCCGCCGGGGCGCTGATTGTGCTGCTGATGCTGACTATCTGGGTTCCGCTTGAAATGCCGCTTAAACTGAGCGTGTCCTGGCTGAAAGGCGCGCAGTCCATCGAAGCCACAAGCGTTGCAGATTTGGATAAAACCACGCTGCGCGTCGGCGACACGCTTCGCGTCAAAGGTACCGGCATGTGCAATATCCATCTACCAGCCGCCTACACCGCCAAACAGAACTACCCTTTTACGCCGTTTGACTGCGCGCAGATTATCTGGAATACCGCGAGCCCGTTACCGCTGCCGGAATCAGACATCATGGATAAAGCCACCGCCCTGATTCAGGCCGTAAGCGGCCAAATCCACCCGCAAACAGAAGCCGATTCAAAGGTTAATCCGCAGTTAAGAACCGCTATCGAGAAATCGGGTATGGTGCTGCTGGACGATTTTGCCGGTATCGTGCAAAAAACCCAGGCGCTTTGTACGACCTATGACGAATGTGTACGGCTAAAAAACGCGCTGATTAACCTGGGCAATACCAAAGACTGGGATTCACTGATCAAACGAGCCGACTCAGGCAAACTCGACGGCGTAAACGTTCTGCTACGCCCGGTCAGTGCCGAATCGCTCGACAACCTGGTGACCACATCTACCGCCCCGTTCTTCATCCGTGAAACCGCCCGCGCGGCGCAGAAGCTCAACAGCCCGGCGCCCGGTGGTTTTGTCATTATCAGCGATGAGGGAAGCGATCTGGTCGATCAGCCGTTGCCCCCGGTTTCTCTGTACGACTATCCGGCCCAGGAGCAATGGGGCGAGTTCCAGCGTCTTGCCGATATGCTGCTTCAGACGCCGTTCAGCGCCGAGGGTATTATCACCGGCCTGAGCATTGATGCGAATGGCACCCAGCATGTCACATTGCACCGCATCCCGGACAGCAGCAGCCTCTGGCGCTATATCGCCACGACCCTGTTACTCTTTAGTATGCTGTTAAGCTTTGTGGTCAACGGCGTTCTTACACTCCGCCGCTATCGCCGCAGCCGTAATCGCCTGGCGCAGATTCAGCAGTACTATGAAAGCTGTATGAATCCGTCGTTAGCGCCCCTCCCCGCGGTACGTTCGCTGTTCTAAATTTCACGCGGCAGTGTGCTAACCTGTCGCGCAGTTCCCCTACTCAGGTTTAACCCATGCATATTGATATTGCCTGGCAGGATGTCGACACCGTTTTGCTCGATATGGACGGCACGCTGCTGGATCTCGCGTTTGATAATCACTTCTGGCAGAAATTGGTTCCGGAAACCGTAAGCCTTGAGCGTGGCATTCCATTGGATGAAGCTCACCGGTTAATTGCCAGTGAATATCATGCCGTGCAACATACGCTAAACTGGTACTGTCTGGATTACTGGAGCGAACGGCTTGGGCTGGATATCCACGCCATGACCGCCGCTCAGGGACCAAATGCCGTACTGCGTGAAGATACCGCCCCGTTCCTCGATGCGTTAAAAGCCTGTGGTAAGCGGCGAATACTGCTGACAAATGCGCATCCTTATAACCTGGCGGTCAAGCTTGAACACACCGGTTTAGCGCAGCACCTTGATTTATTGCTTTCTACCCACACATTTGGTTATCCGAAAGAGGATCAACGGTTGTGGCAGGCTGTAGCGGCACATACGGGGCTGGACGAAGCAAGAACCCTGTTTATCGATGACAGCGAGGCGATTCTGGATGCAGCGGCAAAATTTGGTATTCGTTACTGTCTGGGCGTCACCAATCCAGATTCCGGAATGGCCGACAAAACCTGGCAGCGTCATCCCGCGTTGAATGACTACCGTCACCTGATCCCCTCGCTTCGGGTTAAGGAGTCGCGATGAAAGAGAAATCGTCCGAAGGCGTACGCCTCGACAAATGGCTTTGGGCCGCACGCTTTTACAAAACTCGCGCCGTGGCCCGGGAAATGATTGAAGGCGGCAAAGTGCATTACAACGGGCAGCGCAGCAAGCCCAGCAAAATTGTTGAACTGAACGCCATGCTAACGCTGCGCCAGGGCAATGATGAACGTACGGTTAAAGTGCTTGGCATAACCGAGCAGCGTCGTCCGGCAACGGAGGCGGTGCAGCTTTATGAAGAGACGACGGAAAGTATCGAAAAACGGGAAAAAATGGCGCTGGCACGTAAGACCAATTCGCTGACCATGCCGCACCCGGACCGTCGCCCGGACAAAAAAGAACGCCGGGATCTGATGAAATTTAAACACGGCGGCAACGACTAGCTGCCGCCTGACTGAGAGAAAACTATGGCTCAACACGACCAACTCCATCGTTACCTGTTTGAAAACTATGCCGTGCGCGGCGAACTGGTAACGGTATCCGAAACCTGGCAGCAGATCATGGAAAACCATGACTATCCGCAGCCGGTGAAAAAAATCCTCGGCGAACTGCTGGTCGCGACTAGCCTGCTGACGGCAACCCTGAAGTTTGACGGCGATATCACCGTCCAGCTACAGGGCGACGGCCCGATGACCCTCGCAGTGATCAATGGCAACAATAAACAGCAAATGCGCGGCGTAGCTCGCGTCCAGGGCGATATTCCTGCGGATGCTGATTTGAAAACGCTGGTTGGCAACGGTTATCTGGTCATCACCATCACGCCGAGTGAAGGCGAACGCTACCAGGGCGTTGTGGGCCTGGAAGGCGATACGCTGGCCGACTGCCTGGAAGATTATTTCCTGCGTTCCGAACAGTTGCCTACGCGTCTTTTCATCCGTACCGGCGACGTTGAAGGCCAGGCGGCTGCGGGCGGCATGCTGCTGCAGGTTTTACCTGCGCAAAATGCCCAGGCAGATGACTTCACGCACCTGGCCGCGCTGACGGAAACTATTACTGCGGAAGAGCTGCTTACGCTGCCGGCCAACGATGTGCTGTGGCGTCTGTATCACGAAGAAGAAGTGACGCTCTACGATCCGCAGGCCGTTGAGTTCAAGTGCACCTGTTCCCGTGAACGCTGTGCCGACGCGCTGAAAACCCTGCCGGACGAAGAAGTGGACAGCATCATCGCAGATGACGGCGAAATCGATATGAACTGTGATTACTGCGGCAGCCACTACGTGTTCGATGCCATGGACATCGCTGCAATCCGTAACAACGCCTCCCCGGCGGATCCTCAGCTTCACTGATTTTCCTGGGGTGGACGGCGCTCGCGCTTATCCGCCCCGGTTTTCATTCCCTTTCTTACGAACGCGCTCTCGATCACATCGCTTCCGTTTATTGCACTGTGTTTTAACATATTCGGAATATTTTACCCGACGTATTGCCAATCCCTGCCATACTCTCACCCCGTTGTGACTAGCTTCACAGCGTTTTCCGCTGCCCTGATTTGAGTTGGATGCTCAAATCTATGAGTTTGGTCGCGGTTAACAAGCAAGAAACAACCCTACAATCTGAGGTAGTACAAATTGGCTAAGGAGCAGTGACATGCGAGTTAAAGGTATAACCCCGCAGGATCTCAAGGCTTATGGTATTAACGATGTGAGTGAAGTGCTTTATAACCCCGATTACGACACTCTCTATCGCGAAGAGCTTGATCCCAGTCTGCAAGGCTTTGAACGAGGCGTAGAAACTCATCTCGGCGCCGTCGCCGTGGATACCGGCATCTTTACCGGCCGCTCACCAAAAGATAAGTATATTGTTCGTGACGATACCACCCGTGACACGCTCTGGTGGGCGGATAACGGCAAAGGCAAGAACGACAACAAACCGCTCTGTGAAGAGACCTGGCAAAGCCTGAAAGGCCTGGTTGCCCGACAGCTTTCTGGCAAACGCTTGTTCATTGTCGACGCGTTCTGCGGCGCCAATGCCGACACCCGTCTTTCGGTACGTTTTATTACCGAAGTGGCCTGGCAGGCCCATTTCGTTAAGAACATGTTTATTCGCCCAACCAGTGAAGAGCTTGAATCTTTCACCCCCGACTTTGTGGTGATGAACGGTGCCAAATGCACCAACCCGCACTGGCAGGAGCAGGGAATGAACTCCGAAAACTTCATCGCCTTTAACCTTACCGAACGGATGCAGCTCATTGGCGGCACCTGGTACGGCGGCGAAATGAAGAAAGGAATGTTCTCCATCATGAATTATCTGCTGCCGTTAAAAGGCATTGCTTCTATGCACTGCTCGGCTAACGTCGGCGAAAAAGGCGATGTCGCCGTGTTCTTTGGCTTATCCGGCACGGGTAAAACTACCCTGTCCACAGATCCAAAACGTCGTCTGATCGGCGATGATGAACACGGCTGGGACGACGACGGCGTATTTAACTTTGAAGGCGGCTGCTACGCGAAAACCATTCGTCTGTCTGAAGAAGCCGAACCGGATATTTTCCATGCTATCTGCCGTGATGCGCTGCTGGAAAACGTCACCGTGCGTGCAGACGGCTCCATCGACTTCGACGACAGCTCAAAAACTGAAAATACCCGCGTATCGTACCCGATTTACCATATCGACAATATCGTCAAGCCGGTCTCCAAAGCGGGACACGCCACTAAGGTTATTTTCCTGACGGCTGATGCGTTTGGCGTTTTACCGCCGGTTTCCCGCCTGACGGCAAACCAGACCCAGTACCACTTCCTGTCCGGCTTTACCGCCAAACTCGCAGGAACCGAGCGCGGCGTAACCGAACCCACGCCAACCTTCTCAGCCTGCTTTGGCGCAGCGTTCCTTTCGCTGCACCCGACTCAGTATGCCG
>DALYUA010000098.1:0-9239 GCA_031993245.1 Buttiauxella sp.
TCTTCAGGTTTAAGGATCTTCTACACTAGAGGGGCCAATTAAGGCTGTGCATACAGGAGTTGCCATGACACAAAATATCTATGATAACCCGGCATTTTTTGCAGGCTACGCTACCCTCGACCGCTCGATTAAAGGGCTGGATGGCGCGCCTGAATGGCCGACGATGCAGACTCTGCTGCCAGAAATTCAGGATAAAAAAGTCGTCGATCTGGGCTGCGGCTACGGCTGGTTTTGCCGCTACGCACGCTCCCGGGGCGCAGCGGAGGTTCTGGGGCTGGATGTCTCGGTGAAGATGCTCGAAAAAGCGCAGAAAATGACGACCGGTGAGGGAATTATCTATCGCCGCGAAGATCTGGAACAGCTACAGCTACCCGCGAAAAGCGTGGACCTGGTTTACAGCTCGCTGGCGCTCCACTATCTGGAAAATATTTCAGCGCTGTTTGCCACGCTTGAACAAGCGCTGGTTCCCGGTGGCAGGCTGGTCTTTTCCGCCGAGCATCCGGTTTACACGGCACCGCTACTGCAAGGATGGCTGCCTGACCAGTCGGGGCAGAAATCATGGCCGGTAAACCATTATCAGCAGGAAGGCGAGCGCATCAGCAACTGGCTTGCCAACGGCGTGAAAAAGCAGCATCGTAAATTGTCCAGCTGGATAAACGCGCTGATAAGCGCC
Organism: Buttiauxella sp.; assembly: GCA_031993245.1. Lineage (GTDB taxonomy): Bacteria > Pseudomonadota > Gammaproteobacteria > Enterobacterales > Enterobacteriaceae > Dryocola. The sequence continues at coordinate 674 of DALYUA010000098.1, forward strand.
GGTTTTGTTATCGAAAAACTTGATGAATGGGGTCCGAGCGCGGAGCAAATTGCCCACAACCCGGCGCTGGAGGAAGAGAAAGAGCGTCCGATGATTTTCCTGCTGGCCGCCCGTAAACCGCATATCTGACTAATCGCTCTGTCTTTTTTTATTCAATTGCCGTTTACGGGGAGCAACTTCCCCCGCTTCGCGTATCCTTGCCTATACTGTCTGAACATCAGCCAAAAGATAGGGAGCATTAATGAAAATTATTTTATGGGCAGTTCTGATCATCTTTATTATTGGCTTACTGGTCGTCACCGGCGTATTCAAAATGATTTTCTGATAGTAGCGAGCGGGTGCCACAGCGTGGCACCGTTCTTATTTCTTAGCCTGCGCGCTGTAATTTACCGGCACCCAACGATACCCCTTTCCTTGTTTCTGAACATGCCCAATTCCCGGAAATGAAATATGCGCGGCCGCGATCCAAACGTCTTCCTGCGCAACTTCTTTGAGCACTTTTTCTCGGGTGGTTACCGCCTTTTTCTGATCCACATCGAAATGAATTGCCACCTCCGGCTCCGGCATCTGCACCGCTTTGGCATGAATAATATCGCCCCACAGCATCATGGTTTGCCCGCCGTTGCTAACGCGATAAATGACGCTGCCCGGCGTGTGCCCTGCGGCGGAAATGGCCTCGATGCCCGGGATAATTTCCGTCGGAGCATGGAACGTCTGAAGCTTGCCCGCGTCGATAACCGGACGCATGGATTTCTCAGAGTCGGCAAAAGTATGACGCTGGCTTTCCTCAACCTTGTCGATGTTGGCCGGATTCAGCCACCAGTCCACATCTTTTTGTTCCACGCGCACCGTGGCATTCGGGAACGCAGGTTTACCGCTGTGCTCCACGCCGCCAGAATGGTCGCCGTGAATGTGCGTCAGCAAAACCAAATCGATACTTTCTGGCGGGAAGCCAGCCGCACGCAGGTTAGCCAGTAAATGTCCGCCTGCATCGCCAAACAGCGCCCCCGCGCCGGTATCCACCAGGATTATCTGTTTGCCGGTATTAATCACAAAGGTGTTGATAGACGTTTCTGCCGCAGGCGTCATACGATCTGCCGCCATACGCCTCCGGAGCTGTTGCGGAGAAATATTGGTCAGCAGCTTATCGAGTGGCACGACCACGGTGCCGTCGGAAACGGCGGTAATCTGCCAGTCGCCCAGCATCATGCGATAGTAACCGGGGGCCTGCTGCTGGCTAATCGGCAGCGGTTCAGCAAGCACACTGGTGGCCAGGGTACCGCCGGCCATCAGGGCTAAAATTGTCAGTGAAGTTTTCATCTTGTCCTCAGGAAGTGTTTTTAGCTTGCGGACAGTATCGCCAGGCCTCTATTATCACTCCAATTGATTGGAGAAATAATGACTATCAAAGAGAATGATTTCCGCAAAATCGACCTCAATTTGCTGATCGCCTTTGCGGTGCTATTTCGCGAGCAGAGCGTTTCGCTGGCGGCGGATAAGCTGCATCTCGGCCAGCCTGCGGTGAGCGGTTCGCTGGCGCGCCTGCGGGAAATGTTCGACGATCCTCTTTTTATTCGCAGCGGCCATCGCATGCAGCCCACCGCCCGCGCCACTGAATTACACACCGAATTGATGCCGCTGCTGGAGCAGTTGCAAAGCGCGCTGTTTCAGCAGGCGGAGTTTATTCCGGCCAACGCGAAGACTACCGTCACCCTCGGCATGACAGACTGGGTAGAAATGTGGCTGATGCCTCTTCTGGTGCCCGCCCTGCGCGCAGAAGCGCCGGGCGTACGCCTGAACGTAGTGGCAAGCGACCCGTTCACCGACGCACAGCGTCTCGAAGGCGGCGATCTGGATATGGCGATTAGCGTGGCAAATCAGTCTGCACGCTGGATGGAGCGAGACATTCTCACGCCGATGGAATTTGTTACCCTCTGGCATCCTTCGCAGCTTCAGCCTGAAGCCCCCTTAACCCCTGAGGCTTATGCCGCGCAGCAGCACGTGCTGGTGAGCTACCGGGAAGCGACAAGCAGCCATATCGATACGCTGCTGGCAAAACTTGGTCACAAGCGAGAAATTTGTTACACCACGCCACACTTCGCCGCCCTGCCCGGCCTGCTGATGCAAATGCCCGCGCTGGCTACCGTTCCGCAGGGGCTGAGTGAAACCTGGCAGAAAACATGGGGTTTACAAAGCAGCCCGGTCCCACTCGAGGTGGCCCCGTTTGAGGTGGCATTATTATGGCATCAGCGCCATAACAGCGATGCGGCGCTGATGTGGGTACGTGGATTTATTAAGCGTCTGGTTCAATAAGCATGTAAGGTAGCGCAGGCTTATCCGACCTACAGACAACCAATAAAAACGTAGGGTGGATAAGCAGTAACGCCATCCACCACAAAGCCGGATAGCGCAGGCTTATCCGACGTGCTCTTTCAGACTCCCGCCGTTGCTCGCAATCACTTCCTTGTACCAGTGGAAACTTTTTTTACGTGAACGCGCAAGCGTGCCGTTGCCCTGGTCGTCACGGTCAACGTAGATGAAACCATAGCGTTTAGAAATCTCTGCTTTAGAGGCGCTTACCAGATCGATTGGCCCCCAGCTTGTATACCCGAGCACGTTCACGCCGTCTTCGATAGCTTCGCCAACCTGCACTAAGTGGTCGTTGAGATAGCGGATACGGTAATCATCATTAATCTCACCATCCGCCTGCGGTTTGTCTTTCGCCCCCAGTCCGTTTTCAACAATAAACAGCGGTTTCTGATAGCGATCCCACAGTTCGTTGAGCAGAATACGCAGGCCAATCGGATCAATTTGCCAGCCCCATTCGGAGCTTGCCAGATGCGGGTTTTGCACCATGCTCAGAATATTGCCGCGCGCTTTAGCGTTTAGCTCTTCATCAGCGGTTACGCAGCCCGACATGTAATAGCTAAACGAGATGAAATCCACCGTATTCTTCAATATTTCACGGTCGTTTTCGGTGATGTCCAGGCTGATATTGTTCTCACGGAAATAACGCAGCATATAGCCGGGATATTCGCCGCGACACTGCACATCGCCAAAGAATAACCAATGGCGATTCTCCTGCAACGTTGCCAGCACGTCTTCCGGCTTGCAGGTTAGCGGATACATCAGGCCGCCCAGCAACATATTGCCGATGCGCGCGTCCGGGATTATCTCGTGGCAGGCTTTCACCGCCAGCGCACTCGCTACTAGCTGATGATGAATCGCCTGGTAAATTTCTGCTTTGCTGCTGTTTTCCGGCAGGCCAACGCCGGTGAGCGGCGCGTGCAGAGACATGTTGATTTCGTTGAATGTCAGCCATAGTTTCACTTTGTTTTTAAAACGCGTGAACACCGAACGGACATAGCGCTCGAAGAAAGTGATAGTTTCACGATTGCCCCAACCGCCGTAATTTTTCACCAGCCCCCACGGCATTTCGTAGTGGGAAAGCGTCACCATCGGTGTGATATTGTGTTTCGCCAGCTCGTCAAACAGGCGATCGTAATAAGCCAGGCCTTCTTCGTTTGGCAATTGTTCATCGCCCTGCGGAAAGATTCGCGTCCAGGCAATAGAAACGCGCAGGCAGCTGAACCCCATTTCGGCAAACAACGAGATATCTTCCGGATAACGATGGTAAAAATCGATGGCAACATCTTTGATACCAAAGTCACCCGGCTTACGCTCGTCGACTTCGCCAAACACGCCATGCGGCTGGACATCAGACGTGGAGACACCCTTTCCGCCCTCCTGCCATGCACCTTCCACCTGGTTTGCAGCAATCGCGCCGCCCCATAAGAACGTCTCAGGAAATGCTTTCATGTACTTCTCCTTTGCTTAGTGGCGCACCGTCAGAAACGGCATGCCTGAATTAATCGTGTGGTTAGTCGTTACGCGCTCGACCGCTGCGTAATCATCGCTATTACTGACGATTACAGGCGTTGCGAGATCGTATCCCGCATCAAGAATAGCCTTACGGTCAAACTCAATAAGCAGATCGCCCGGCTTAATTTTGTCCCCCTGTTTAACATGAGCGGTGAAATATTGGCCGTCCAGTTTTACCGTATCAATTCCTATATGAATCAACAATTCAATGCCGCTATCGCTCAACAGACCGATGGCGTGGCGCGTCTGGAACAGCGAAGCAACTTCACCGTGGAACGGGGCGATAAGCTGATTACTGAGCGGTATTATGGCGGCCCCCTGCCCTAATAGCCCGCTGGCAAAGGTGGAGTCCGGCACCTGGTCCATGGCCAGAACGGTTCCGCTCATCGGCGCGAGGATGTCGTATGCGTCCGCCGGAGTCGTCGTCAGGGCTTCATTTCCTTCATTACGCGGCATACCTGCGATAAAGGTCATCGCACAGGCAAGGGAAAAGGCCAGCCCCGTGCCAATAATTGCGCCCCAAACTGTCATATCCAGCCCGCCCGGCGGAATTACCTGGGCAAAGGTGAAAACGCTGACCAGGCCGAATGAATAAATGCTGGTCTGGCAATAACCAATAATCACGCCGCCCAGGGCGCCCGCTACACAGCCAAAAATAAACGGACGACGGTTTGGTAGCGTCACGCCATAGACGGCGGGCTCAGTGACACCGAAGAGCCCGGCGGTGAACGCCGAACCTGCCAGCACCTTAAGCTTCTTATCGCGCGTTCGCAGCATGATACCCAGCGTTGCTCCCACTTGCCCCATGACGGCGGGCAGTAACAAGGGCACCATCGTGTCATGACCGAGTACGCTCAAGTTATTGATCATCAGCGGTACCAGACCCCAGTGCAGACCAAAAATGACGCATACCTGCCAGACTGCGCCCATAAACCCACCCGCAAGCCACGGGGCCAGGGCGTAAATAGCCTGATAGCCGTGCGCCAGCATCTGGCTGAGCCATGTCGCCGCCGGGCCGATCAGTAGAAACGTCAGTGGAACGGTGATAGCGAGGCAAAACAGCGGCGCAAAGAAGTTACGTACGGCAGATGGCAGGAGCTTGTTGAAATGCTTTTCAAGCCAGCAGCTTACCCAGGAGGCAAAAATAATCGGAATAACCGAAGCGCTGTAATTGATGAAGGTGATAGGTATGCCAAAGAAATGCTCGGCCACAGCACCTGCCTGGCCGCTCGCTTCAAAAGCCTGCAGCACAACCGGATGCGTCAGCGCGCCGCCAATTGCCATAGTGACGAACGGGCTACCGCCGAATTTTTTGCCTGCCGTGTAACCAAGCACCAGCGGAAAGAAGTAAAACAGCCCGTCGCTTGCGACAAACCACAGCTTATAGGTGCCGCTCTCCGCCGTCAGCCAGCCGCAGACCATCGCCAGTGCAAGCATGCCTTTGAGAATACCGGATGCGGCCATCACGCCCAGGAACGGCGTGAAAATCGCCGATACGATATCTATGAGACGGCTTAGCAAATTAGGCTTTTCGCCCGCTTCCTGCTGCGTTGAAGTCTCATCATCGAGCCCCGCTTCAGCGCATACGGCGTTGTACACGTCATGGACATGGTTGCCAATTACCACCTGGAACTGCCCGCCGCTTTCCACCACCATGATAATGTCGGGGTGATTTTTAAGCGCCTCAGCATTTGCCAGCTTCCGATCCTTCAGTTTGAAACGCAACCGAGTGGCGCAATGCACCAGGCTCATTATATTCGTACGACCACCGATATGAACCAGAATATCTTTCGCAACGCCTTGATATTTCATCATCTATTCCTTTCACTTATCGCCTGCAGGCAATGTGCGACTAAGTCAAATGCAAAAAACCTGAGGCCAGCTTTCCCACCAGGGGAAGCCAACACTCAGGTTTTGCCTGCCGAAGCAGTAACAATCCGTTTTTATGAAGACTTTCGACCTTCTTTACGCACTCGCTCAATGTGAATGGCGAGGAACATAATTTCTTCTGTAGTTAACTCTCGCTGATATTCAGCCATCAAATGACGGCTTATCTTTTCCGCGCAGCGCCATGCCTGTGGGTAGTTATCTTTCACCGCGGCGTGAAGCGTAGCATCGTCATCCGCTACCGCGTTACGGCTTAGCATGCGCTGGGCAAAAAATTTCAGATGGGTGACAAACCGCTGATAGCTCAGGCTCTCCTCGTCATACTCAAGCGTAAGCTGGTACTTCACGATATTGAGAATTTCCTGCATCACGCGCGTCACGTGCATCACTTCTGGCATTTCGCTGTCGAGCTGGGCGGTGACAAGATGCAGAGCGATAAAGCCCGCTTCATCTTCCGCCAGCCGTACGCCAAGACGCTTTTCGATAATCCCCAGCGCCTCTTGCCCCAGTAAAAACTCTTTGGGGTAAAGGCGCTTTATTTCCCATAGCAACACATTGCGAATGACTATCCCCTTCTTTTGCCTTTCAATGGCAAAGTAGCAGTGGTCGGTCAGCGTGATGTACAAAGTCTCCTGCAGTTTTCCCAAGCGCTGGCGCGACAATTCAATAATGCGATCGCAGGTGGTCATTACCTCCAGCGGAATCTGGCTTAACAGCTCGCTTAAGCGCGCCACCAGTTCATCGCTTTGCAGAGCAAAGACCTTCTCAATTTTATGCGGATCCAGCGTATCCCCGGTATGTTTTTGAAATCCCAGCCCGCGCCCCATGACCACCTGTTCGCGAAGGTGCTCATCAAGGACCACCACTACGTTATTGTTCAAGATCTTGGCGATCTTCATTGCTACCCCGGAAACAAAAAAACCTGACCTCCGGCCAGGGGCCAGAAAATCAGGTTTTGCCTGCAATATGCAGTAACAATCCATTTAATTGAACGTATCATAAAGGATACACCGTTCAATCCAGGAAAGCAGAAAGCGTGACAGAGATCGCGTCCACAATAGGCTACCGAACCTCTGACTGCACGGCAAATAACTGACGATACTGCTTCTGAAACTGAGAGGCATTCCACTCGCCGTCAAAAATCGTCCATGTAATGTAACCCCTGTTCAACCAGCCCGTATCGGTATCCGTATCCACCGGCTTCAGGACTTTCTCACTCATGATTTGCTGCCCCTTACCGTTCGGCAGCACCTTGTAGTAGTGCTGAGGCACAGGGTTACGCTCGTTTTCAACAAATTTCATGCCGTGAATAGCATTTTTTGCCAGCGGAGGGTAGTTGATACTTAACCCCGATCCGGCAGGTAGCACCGCCTTTCCAGGCTGCCAGTTTTTTGCCAGCGTATCGACCAGGTCCGCTACATAATTAATGGAGTCCGGCCAGTATTTGTGAGTCGATGGCCAGCCGGCCTTCATTTCTTCTTCGCTAAGAATATAGCCAATGCTGGCGGCAATCGCCGGATAACCATAGCGGACCGCACGCGCTGCCGCGCCAATAGTGCCGGAGTTAAGCTGCGCCACGCCGGTATTTGGCCCGTCGTTTACGCCGGAGATAACCAGATCCACAGGCTGATCCTTTAAAAGTCCCAGCAACCCAAAGTCAAGGGAGTCAGCAGGCGTGCCCGGGAAGCAATAGCGTTTTTCAGCGACCTTTTTCACATCAAAAATCTTATTCGGCTTAAAGGTTATCGCCGAGCCAATACCGCTTTGGTTTGTGGCCGGTGCCACCATCCACACATCATAACCTTTTGCTGTGAGCTTATCCTGCAGGGAGGTGGTACCTACGGAATCACAGCCATCATCGTTGACCAACAGGATACGCATCGGGCGTTCCGCCGCCTGTGTTACACCCATGGTTAACAGTGTAATCAGCGCTACGGTAAGTTGTTTTTTCATTATTTTTTACTCCCTTTTTTATGTTATCAGAACAAATTGAATTTATATTCCACGCGTACGGTCGCACCTATACCTTTAGCACGATTAAAGGTTCTTTTATCGTCCGTAAGGGACGGGGTTCTTTTCGGAGTTAACTTCCAGCTGTAACTTGGCCCGAAACCTGCGAAAACATTTAAACCTTTTGCCTGCGGAACATTCCATGAGAAATATCCACCATACTCCCACTCGGTTAATGAGACATTTTCATATTTCATTCCAAAACCGTAATTTCCATAAACGCCCATAATTAAGTCCGGTGAAACCTGATACTGACTATATAAATAAAGCATCTGCTCGCCATCATTGATATAATCGTTACCTTCGCCATCAGCCTTACTATTAAAAGCACCACGAGTATTTTTCCCGAAATGCCAGTAAAAATGTCCCAATCCATTATTGAGGTGGGCTTTAGTTTTTGACCAGCCAATGCCTGATTGTGAAGCGCCATATTGGTAGCCCACTAAGGCGAATATATGCTGTGCATGATCGGTAAACCCACGGGCGCCCTCCCATTCGCTAAGCCCTCGGTTATAGTAATACACGCCCTGGGTCAGCAGGCTGAAATCTTTCGTTATTGGCAGAGTAGCGTTGGCCTCGATACCATGGCGTAATAAATAATCATCACTTTCCGCCGCGATATAGCTAATTTTACTGCCTTTAGCAGGCTTCCAGCTAAGCTCGCCAGTGGCAATATAATCAATACGCTTATTACTTTTCAGAGTCATAAAACGGCGCTTCTCGGGTTCGTCGCGCTCAGAGAAACGATTGACTACCGCAGCTCTGGCCATAACGTTATGCCAGGCCA
>DALYUA010000099.1:0-7304 GCA_031993245.1 Buttiauxella sp.
CTGCAAAGAAGTTATCGCTTGCGCCTGTGTCGCCGCCGAATTCTGGCAGCATATCGGTGATACCAATTGCGTCATAAACCAGACCGTAGTTACGACCGTAGTCGAAAGAACCTGCGTCGCCGAATTTCAGACCGGCGAATGCCAGACGGGTTTTGTTGCCCGCAGCGCCTTCAGATTCAGCTCTGTTACCAGAGAACTGATATTCCCACTGGCCGTAACCGGTCAGTTGGTCGTTGATCTGAGTTTCGCCTTTGAAACCGAGACGGGCATAGGTCTGGTCACCGTTACCAGCATATGCGTTATCGCCGTTGTTTTTAGAGAAATAATGCAGGCCTACCGCTTTACCGTACAGGTCAACTTTGTTGCCGTCTTTGTTATAGATTTCTGCAGCGTTAGCTGCGCCGGCTACCAGCAGAGCAGGGATAACCACTGCCAGAATATTGCGCTTCATCATTATTTATTACCCTCATTGGTTTTTATGAACACCTGCCACTGCCGTCAATAAGTCTTTACGGAACTATTGATGAGAGTTTGGTGTCTTTCTGTATCTGTCAGGCATCTTTCCATCCATGAAACCGTTTCGCTAGCCTGAAAGTGCTACAAATGCACAAACTGAGTAACCAGAAGAAAATATGTGTAACTAAATATGTATTTTATGGAACTTTGTGAACCACCTCAAATTTCGATTGCGTTTGGTCATTTTATTAGCGGTCCCTGGCTTATATATATGAATTACTTATGTTTAATCTGCATAAAGCAAAAAAGGCATTAGGTTTCGTTTACTTTTACAAATTTTCTGTTGCGTTTTTAGATGTCCAGACATCTGTGCAGGTTTCACATAAATATGCTAAGCAGATGCTTTTAAAAAAACCATGGTAAAAATCAGGATTATTTTGTGAGCAATTATGTCCCAGACATAATTCGTTACGGGGAAGTATCAGGATGGGGTTGCAGAAGACATTTCTTTAACTTCCGCTGAAGAAAAACAAAGTTTGTAAAACTAACAAAAAAGAGGCCAGCAATGCTGGCCCCGTTTAAAACAGTTTACTTAGAAATTGGCGTTGCGCGGCGTGCGCGGGAAAGGAATCACGTCACGAACGTTCTGAACCCCGGTAACGTAGGCGATCAAACGCTCAAAGCCGAGGCCGAAACCAGAGTGCGGCACGGTGCCGTAGCGACGCAGATCGCGGTACCACCAGTAGTCTTCTTTATTCAGACCCATTTCAGCCATGCGCGCATCCAGCACGTCCAGACGCTCTTCACGCTGGGAACCACCGATGATTTCACCGATGCCCGGAGCTAACACGTCCATTGCGGCAACGGTTTTACCGTCTTCGTTAAGGCGCATGTAGAAGGCCTTAATGTCCTTCGGATAGTTTTTCACCACGACCGGCGCTTTGAAGTGTTGTTCAGCCAGGTAACGTTCATGCTCGGAAGAAAGATCGACGCCCCAGTAAACCGGGTTTTCGAACTTCTGGCCGCATTTCTCGAGAATGGCGACAGCATCGGTGTAATCAACCTGGGCGAAGTCAGCCTCAATGAAACGCTGCAGACGCTCAACCGCGTCTTTATCTACGCGTTCTGCGAAGAACTGCATGTCGTCCATACGCTCGTCCAGCACGGCCTTAAAGACATACTTCAGCATCGCTTCGGCCAGACCCGCGACATCATCCAGGTTGGCAAAGGCAACTTCCGGCTCCAGCATCCAGAACTCCGCCAGATGGCGGCTGGTGTTGGAATTCTCTGCGCGGAACGTTGGACCAAAAGTGTAGACTTTAGAGAGCGCACACGCGTAGGTTTCACCGTTCAACTGGCCGGATACGGTCAGGAACGCTTCTTTGCCGAAGAAGTCTTTGTCGAAGTCGATTTTACCTGCATCGGTACGCGGCAGGTTTTCGAGATCGAGCGTGGAAACGCGGAACATTTCACCGGCACCTTCGGTATCGGACGCGGTAATCAGCGGGGTGGAAACCCAGAAATAGCCGTTTTCATGGAAGAAGCGATGCAGCGCCTGCGCCAGCGTATGACGAACGCGTGCAACCGCACCTATCATATTGGTGCGTGGGCGCAGGTGTGCAACTTCACGCAGATATTCGATGCTGTGACGCTTTGCCGCCATCGGATAAGTATCCGGATCGTCCACCCAGCCGGTGACTTCTACGCTGGTCGCCTGAATTTCAAAGCTCTGGCCCTGACCAAGAGATTCCACCACTTTACCCGTGACAACAACGGAGCAGCCGGTCGTCAGGCGCAGCACGTCTTCATTGTAATTGGGCAAAGAATTATTGATGACGGCCTGTACAGGAGAGAAGCAGGAACCGTCATAGACGGCGAGGAAGGAGATACCAGCTTTTGAATCTCTTCGAGTACGCACCCATCCGCGCACGGTGACTTCACTGTCAACGGCGACGCGGCCCTGGAGTACGTCGGCTACAGGCACAACGCTCATAGTTTTCTCTCTATTAAATGGTCAATGACAAAAAAATAATTACCCACAACGGGGGGATATCTATGTTACCTGTCGCGCGCCGCCAGACAAGCAGAAATCGCATCCGTTTGAAGAAATAAAGGAGAGAAGAGGCCCATAAACCAAACAAATATAATTTACGGGCCTTATTTGATTCAGCTGGCTTTTTTCACCAGCGGCAAATCGAAGGCTTTACGCAGGGCGCGTACGAACGCTTTATCGTGGCAAATGGTTTTGCCGGGGCTGTCAGAAAGTTTTGCTACGGGTTTGCCGTTGCACTCCACCAGCTTGATAACGATATTCAGGGGTTTTACCTGTGGAATATCACATGTCAGGCGTGTGCCAATCCCGAAGCTCAGATTGATGCGTGAAGCAAAACGCTTATAAAGCTCAATGGCTTTTGGTAAATCCAGATTATCGGAGAAAACCAGCACCTTACTCATTGGGTCAATACCCAGGTTTTCATAATGCGCGATGGCTTTTTCACCCCATTCAAACGGATCCCCGGAGTCGTGGCGTAAACCCTGATACTGCCGGGCAAACTCGGGGCCAAAGTCGCGCAGGAAGGCGTCCATAGTGATGCAGTCGGTAAGGGCGATACCCAACCGATCCGGATATTCATCCAGCCAGGCCTGGAGCGCCGCGCGCTGACTGTTGGCAAGCACCGGGCTGATTTGCTGATGCGCCTGGAACCATTCGTGCGCTTGCGTACCCATAGGCGTCAGGTTCAGGCGGCGCGCCAGATCGTAATTGCTGGTGCCGACAAACCAGGGCTCCTGCTGCAGGCGGCCGACAATGGCCTCCTGAACCTCACGGGAGAAGCGACGCCGTGTACCAAAGTCCATCAGACGGAAGGAGGAGAGATCGATATCCGCCGTCAGTTCTTTGAACTGCAGCAGCTTGCTTTCCAGATGCGCCAGCGCCATCTGCGGCGTAACGGCCGGCGAGCGATGCTGATGCACCACTTCACTGATCACGGCCAGCAGCGGCACTTCCCACATAATGACTTCACGCCAGGGGCCGGTCAGGCGAATATCCAGATGGCCTTTATTATTGGTGATTTCAACCTGAGCGGGGTCGTAGCGGAAAGTACGTAGCCAGGCGAGGTAATCTGCTTCAAAGAAAGGAAGCCCTTCAAGCCAGGCGAACTCCCCGGCGCTTAGCGCGAGGTGTTGCATACTGTCGACCTGTTGACGGATTGCGTCTGCATAAATGCCCAGCAGATCGTCACCGCGGCAGCGAAACTCGGCCGTGACGCTCACGTCGTAATAACGGTGGAATACCGCCTGCTGCATATGAAGCTTATAGGCGTCAGTATCCAGAAGCGTTTGCAAAATCGGGGAAGCGTGTCGTGTCATGGCGCGTTGCAGCATCCTCTCACAGGAGCGTTTCCATCAAGGGCTAAAAGCAGATAAAGACGCAGGAGTATACCCTGATTATCTGTTTATTAAACCCGGATCACAACACAAGGGAGGATTCGGGTCGAGGGCAATTTGTGCCGCATGTTACGGCTATGTAGCGGCTTAAAATGTAACGATTTGAATTGACAGCTAAATATCTATGATTTCGCCCCTGCGGGTACATAAAAAAACCACGCAAACAGGCGTGGTTTTACAGGCTTAGCGCAGGGCTTATTTGTCGGCGTTTTTATAGACATCGGCCACTGCTTCGAAATTAGAGCCATGCTCACGTGCGGCGACGATATGATAATACTTGCCGCCTTTTTCATCCGCCAACTCTGAAAGTTTATCGTGCAGATCGGAAGGCGATGAAATGGTTCCCCCGCTCTGTGAAACACTGACGCTGCCCACTTTTACAAGCTTGAAGTGGGCGACTTCATCTTTGGAAACCTGATCGGCCGCAAAGGCACCAAAGGAGACCGCAGAAATCAGAAGAGAGGTAGCTACAGCAATTTTTTTCATAAAAGTCATCCTTGTATGGCTGGACATAGATATTTGCTTAACGCCATTTTAGTTTAGACCAATTTCTGAAGGAGACTAATCACGTCCGCAGAACCTGCATTTCCCCGTCGGCATGATTAAAAGACTAAAGGCGAGATGCCTGCTGTTGTCTGTTAAACGCCTTTTCCATCAGGCTTCCAGTAAGACCATGTTACAGAAATGTAGCAAACAGCGTGATTAGCCCGGAAAAGATGATGATTCTGCGTGGCAACATTAACGCAACAGGAATAGACTGAACTCCGATAACTTACGGATGATGTATAAGGTTTTTTATGACACAACAGCCACAAGCCAAATACCGCCACGACTACCGTGCGCCGGATTATACGATTAGCGACATCGATTTGACCTTTGACCTAGATGCCACAAAAACCCTGGTCACCGCCATCAGCAAAGTAAGCCGCCAGGGCGCAGCTCAGGCCCCTCTACGTCTCGACGGTGGCGACCTTGCCCTGGTCAGCATTCACGTGGACGGTAAGGCCTGGCAGCATTATTCCCTGCAGGAAGGCGCGCTGGTGCTTGAACAACTGCCAGATAATTTCTTGTTGACCATCGTGAATGAAATTAGCCCGGCGGCAAACACCGCGCTTGAAGGGTTGTACCAGTCAGGCGAGGCGCTTTGTACCCAGTGCGAGGCCGAAGGTTTCCGCCACATTACCTGGTATCTGGATCGCCCGGACGTGCTCGCGCGCTTCACCACTAAACTTATTGCCGATAAAACAAAATATCCATATCTGCTCTCCAACGGTAACCGCGTTGCTGAAGGGGAGCTGGAAAATGGTCGTCACTGGGTACAGTGGCAGGATCCGTTCCCGAAACCTTGCTATCTGTTCGCGCTGGTGGCGGGTGATTTCGACGTGCTGCGGGACAGCTTTAAAACGCGCTCTGGCCGTGATGTTGCGCTGGAACTGTTTGTCGATCGCGGCAATCTGGATCGTGCCGGTTGGGCGATGACCTCGCTGAAGGCGTCCATGAAGTGGGACGAAACCCGCTTCGGCCTGGAATACGATCTCGACATCTATATGATTGTCGCCGTGGACTTCTTCAACATGGGTGCGATGGAGAATAAAGGCCTTAATATCTTTAACTCCAAATACGTGCTGGCGCGCGCCGAAACCGCCACCGACAAAGACTATCTCGATATCGAACGCGTTATCGGCCATGAATATTTCCATAACTGGACCGGCAACCGCGTGACCTGCCGCGACTGGTTCCAGTTAAGTCTCAAAGAAGGCCTGACCGTTTTCCGCGATCAGGAGTTCAGTTCGGATCTCGGCTCACGTGCCGTTAACCGCATTCAGAACGTGCGCACCATGCGCGCAATGCAGTTTGCCGAAGACGCAAGCCCGATGGCGCACCCGATTCGCCCGGAAAAAGTTATTGAAATGAACAACTTCTATACGCTGACCGTGTATGAGAAGGGTTCAGAAGTCATTCGTATGCTGCACACCCTGCTTGGTGAAGAGAACTTCCAGAAAGGCATGCAGCTTTATTTTGAGCGTCATGACGGCAGCGCCGCTACCTGCGACGACTTTGTGCAGGCGATGGAAGATGCCTCCAACGTTGACCTGTCGCATTTCCGTCGCTGGTACAGCCAGGCCGGTACGCCGGTCGTAAGCGTTCGTGACGACTACAATCCGGAAACCGAGCAGTACACGCTTACCATCAGCCAGATGACGCCGCCAACCACGGAGCAGGCGGAAAAACAGCCGTTGCACATTCCGTTCGACATCGAACTCTATGACAACGAAGGCAAAGTTATCCCGCTACAAAAAGGCGGCCATCCGGTTCATCACGTGCTGAACGTCACCCAGGCCGAGCAGACGTTTGTTTTTGATAACGTCTGGTTCCAGCCGGTTCCATCGCTGCTGCGTGAGTTCTCAGCACCGGTAAAACTGGAATACAACTGGAGCGATCAGCAGCTGACCTTCCTGATGCGCTACGCTCGCAACGATTTCTCCCGCTGGGACGCGGCGCAAAGCCTGCTGGCGACCCACATCAAGCTGAACGTTAACCGTAGCCAGCAAAAGCAGCCACTGTCACTGCCGCTGCATGTGGCCGACGCTTTCCGCGCCATTTTGCTTGATGAGAAGATAGATCCGGCCCTGGCCGCTGAAATCCTCACGCTGCCTTCGCAAAATGAAATTGCCGAGCTGTTCCAGCAGATCGACCCAATTGCTATCGCTGAGGTGCATGAAGCGCTAACCCGCACGCTGGCGACGGAATTAGCGGACGAGTTCCTCGCTATTTACAACGCCAACAAGCTCGACGCTTATCGTGTTGAGCATGCGGATATTGGCAAACGAGCCCTGCGTAACACCTGCCTGCGTTATCTGGCGTTTGGCGAGCAAGCGCTGGCCGAACAGCTGGTGCGCGCTCAGTATGACGCGGCGGATAATATGACCGATGCGATTGCCGCGCTTGCGTCAGCCGTTGCAGCGCAATTACCGTGCCGTGAAGAACTGCTGGCGAAGTATGACGAGAAGTGGCATCAGGATGGCCTGGTGATGGACAAATGGTTTGTTCTGCAGGCGACCAGCCCGGCGGCCAATACGCTAAGCAAGGTGCGCGAATTGTTGCACCACCGTTCGTTCAGCCTCGGCAACCCGAACCGTATCCGCTCTCTGATCGGTGCTTTTGCAGCAGGCAACCCGGCGGCCTTCCACGCGATGGACGGCAGCGGCTATCAGTTTATGGTGGAAATGCTCAGCGAGCTGAACCGCCGTAACCCGCAGGTAGCCTCACGCCTGATCGAACCTTTGGTTCGCCTGAATCGTTATGACGATAAGCGTCAGGAAATGATGCGTGCTGCGCTGGAGCAGTTGAAAGGGCTGGAGAATTTGTCCGGCGATCTGTTTGAGAAAATTAGCAAAGCA
>DALYUA010000099.1:7404-9210 GCA_031993245.1 Buttiauxella sp.
GTTGAAAGGGCTGGAGAATTTGTCCGGCGATCTGTTTGAGAAAATTAGCAAAGCATTAGCGTAAAGGGTTTTGTAAGGTGGATGGCGCTGGCGCTTATCCACCTTACCTATTCTTAACCGGCTCTTACCACTCGTTTCGCCATAGCATCCACTTCACGTCACCTGCAGGACGGTAAACCGTGCTGCAGCCCGCAGAATACACCGCATCCCGTCAGTTCATTGAGCATCGTTTTATCACCGTAGCGTTAGGTTATGCTTTCAGGCAGCAGCGGCGTACCGCAGCGAATAGAGCCAGAGAGACGTTATTCTCCTGAATGATTTATCCGATAAACAAATGTCAGACAATGCATTAGAAGGCGGAGGAGTGAAAACGATTGCGTCTATTCGGGCTTTTTTGTTGCAGGTCAATTCCATTCGCGAGCGTAATCGATAATAATACGGCCCCGGTTTGCACACCGGAATCCAGGAGAGTTCATGTACTACCCCTTCGTTCGTAAAGCCCTTTTCCAGCTCGATGCAGAGCGAGCTCATGAAGTAACATTTCAGCAATTACGCCGCGTAACGGGCACGCCGCTCGAATGGCTGGTGCGTCAAAACGTCCCGTCTAAACCGGTTTCCTGCATGGGGTTAAATTTTAAAAATCCTCTTGGCTTAGCCGCGGGCCTGGATAAAAACGGTGAATGCATTGATGTGCTGGGTGCGATGGGGTTTGGCTCCATTGAAATCGGCACCGTCACGCCACGGCCGCAGCCGGGTAATGATAAGCCGCGTCTCTTCCGCCTGGTTGAAGCCGAAGGGCTAATTAACCGCATGGGTTTTAATAATCTTGGCGTGGATAACCTTGTCGAGAACGTGAAAAAGGCCCATTTCGACGGTGTGCTCGGAATCAATATTGGTAAAAATAAAGATACGCCGGTCGAACAGGGCAAAGATGACTACTTGATCTGTATGGATAAAATTTATCCATATGCGGGTTATATAGCGATCAATATTTCCTCACCTAATACGCCGGGGCTACGTTCATTGCAATACGGCGAAGCGCTGGACGATCTTTTAAGCGCGCTAAAAAATAAGCAGCAGGTATTGCAAGAACTGCACCATAAATATGTGCCGCTGGCGGTTAAAATCGCGCCGGATCTTTCTGAAGAAGAATTGGTTCAGGTGGCTGATAGTTTAGTTCGCCATAATATCGATGGGGTTATTGCGACCAATACAACATTGGATCGTAGCCTCGTACAGGGCATGAAATATTGTAATGAAATGGGGGGCTTAAGCGGCCGCCCGGTGCAGTTGAAGAGTACAGAAATTATTCGCCGCTTGTCGCAGGAATTAAAGGGCCGCTTACCGATAATTGGCGTCGGTGGCATTGATTCAGTCATCGCCGCACGTGAAAAATTGGCAGCAGGCGCAACGCTTATTCAAATTTATTCCGGCTTCATATTTAAAGGCCCACCGCTGATTAAAGAGATCGTTACCCACCTCTAAGCCTTCTCATATCCAGACAACCGGGGCTTTATTTTCAGCCCTGGTTGTTTTATATTCCGTGGCTGTTGCAAAATTAAACATCATAGTCTTCTATTAATACGGCTATAAACGAAGCGGCAATAAAGATGCTTTAAGGTTGTGGAATAGACAAAAGGGCAGTGCATTATGCGGATAAAACCGGACGATAGTTGGCGTTGGTATTTCGATGAAGAGCACGATCGAATGATGCTCGATTTGGCCAATGGAATGATTTTTCGTTCCCGTTTTCCACGTAAAATGCTCACGCCTGATGCCTTTCAAAACGCTGGATTTTGTGTTGAT
>DALYUA010000100.1:0-9171 GCA_031993245.1 Buttiauxella sp.
GGCTGGCGGTGGTCCTGTACGGCGGCTGGATCGTCTGGGCTGCCATCTGGGGGCCGCCAACTGGTGGGGTGACGCTGATTATTCATAACCAACTGGATCGCCCAATTCTGGGTTTTAGCGTTAACGGGGTTGCAGGCGGTAATGCGTTTGCGCACAATAAAAATAATCCGTACTCATCCGGAGCGGGTAAGGCGGCCTGTTGCGGTAATATTACCGGGAAAACCGCAGAGGTGATATGGACATTAGATATTACTCACGACCAATACTTAAAAGGCATGCGTCTGGAACAGCGCCGTATTGTTATGCCTTTGCCAGAACGTAAGTGGGGAGAAAATTATCTCCACGTTTATTTCTATCCAGGAGATCAGGTTCGCCTCTGGTGGAGTACTGGCTTCGGCTCACCGAAAGCAGAAGAGCTTATCAATAACAATCAATAATAAAGGATTATTTATGGATATCGAAAGCCTTATTTCCTCAGCCAGTCGTTCACAACCGATGGATAAGCATAAAGTTGGCAACTGCTCGTGTATATGGCACGTAGTATTTTTCTTTGATGGCATACATCGTAATATTGAACCGGATGCCCCAGAACAACGCCTGAGTAATATTTCCAGACTGTTCCGTGCCTGCCCCGGCGTGATAAAAAATACAATAATTAAAACCTGTTCAAATTTTATATCTCCGGTTCCGGCTCATCAGGCGCAGAATGTATTATCAATATAGAATCAATAGCCAGGACAGGCTATTACAGTTAAAAGGAAGACGGGAGAAATAAATGGGATTTTTTAACAGGCTCGAAAAAATAGACGGCGCCGTAAACCGGGGCTATGCCCGCTGGGGAAAGAAAATCTGGCTGAGCCTTGGGCTGGCGGTGGTCCTGTACGGCGGCTGGATCGTCTGGGCTGCCATCTGGGGGCCGCCAACTGGTGGGGTGACGCTGATTATTCATAACCAGTTGGATCGCCCGATTCTGGGTTTTAGCGTCAATGGCGTGGCGGGATCTAACGCCTTTGCTCATGGCGGGGGAGGAGCAACCTGCTGCGGTAATATTACCGGGAAAACCGCAGAGGTGATATGGACATTGAGTACAACACGGGAGCAATACGACTCTGGCTTGCGTAAAGAAATCCGAAAAATAATAATTCCATTACCTGAACGTAAATGGGGAGAAAATGACTTGCACGTACATTTTTTACCCGACGATAAAATTTTATTAGGCTGGAGCGATAACGCATGGTCGCCTTATGAGAAACGCCCTGACATTCAGAATAGACATGGAGAGTAATTGTGGATATCGAGAAATTAATTTCAGCCGCAAACAGAAGCCAACAGGCTGATGAGCATCAGATTGGAAATTGCTCACGAATATTACACATGGCATTTTTCTTTGACGGCGTACACCGCAATATTGAACAGGATGTTTCTGAACAACGTCTCAGCAATATTGCTAGATTGTTTCGGGCATATCCCGATGTGATGAATAACACGACAATGGAAAGCCATTCAAAATTCTATATCTCCGGCCTCGGCACCCCCTTTAAAGAAGAAATGACCGCACGTCTGCATACCATTATGGACGGCGCGCAAAGTACCACGCTTGACGATTTAAAATCGCAGCCGGGCGAAATGGCCAAAGAGGCCGGAGTGGAATTATTAAAAGGAAAGAACTGGTACGAGGTATTAAAAAAGCAGGGGGAAAAACTGCTTAACCCCGCCGAGTATAAAAAGCTGATGGGGAACATCAGTACCAGCGTGGCGAAAAAAGTCAGCATCGAGGCCACGCCGTGGCTCCGCGATAACCCTACGGTGGCCGATATCCTGGTCACCGGAGTGGATACCCGGCTTGCTTCTGCAAAGCTACGATTTAAGCGTTTCTTTGAGCGAGCAAAGGATGAAAGCCCGGTTCCCGTCAGGCTGATTTCCGTCGCGGTTTTTGGCTATGATCTGGGAGCCACGCTTGCACGAAAGTTTATCGATGACCTGCTGGGCGAGATATGCCAGAAGCAGGGGGAAAGCTACAGCTACCAGGGCGTGCCGGTAGATATTGTGTTCACCGGGCTGTTCGACTGCGCCCGCCATACCCCTGCAAGCAATGATAACGGTTTCGATTACTTTATTGCCGCCGCCGGCGGGCCGCTCAGCCCACTCAGCGTACTGCTTGGCGATAAGTCCATCGACCACCAGACGGCACTGCCAAAGGCGGTGCGAAGCGCCCTGCACCTGGTGGCCGCCCACGAGCGCCGCCCCTGGCGCTGTCTGTACCAGCTGGGGGATACAAGCCCGGAACATAAAGAAGAGCTGCTGCCGGGGTGCAGCGAAGATATCGGAGGCGGGCTAAAACCCGACGAGCAAAAACCGAGCACCGAGCTGTGCCGGGTGGCCCTGCAAAAAATGTATCGCGCAGCCGCCATGGCTGGGGTCCCCTTCCCTGATTTCAAGACGCTGGATAAAACCGACACCGATATTGCTGGCTATTTTATTATGGAAGATGCTTGGGAAAATGCCTCCGTCGCCGAGTGGGTGGCGCGCTACCAGAAAGTTATGCGGGCTAAAACAGTCTCCATCATGGCGCAGAATCAACACCTGGATAACTACATCGACTGGCTGGGACAGCAGTATTACCAGTACCGTAAAGAGCACATCAGGCTGTCCGGGCTGCGGGAAGGCCTGCTGTCGGCCCCCGGCGCAATGATGGGGCAGCTGAAGATAGAGGAAAGCACCCTGCGGGAGGTTCGGGATATACAGATGCAGACTGATACCCTGGAGCAGCACTGGGGCTGGCTGAAGGATGTCCATGAGGCGGCAAAAACGGCCCAAAACTGGGGTGACGGGGTCAATCCTATGGAGAAGCGGATCGACATTGTCCCGGACGTTTATGTCCCAGCAGTTAGGCGCGCTAATAACTTTCTTCGCTATGCACAGGCCGCTTTTACCGGCGAACCCGTCAAAATGCCACCGCCAGAAGATACCGCCGTACTTTACGCCCGATTTATGCACGATATTCAGCAGTCGGATCGCGGCACTGCCATCAGCCCAGATTATCTTGTTATCAGAAGTATGGAAAAACCCGGCGGGTGAATAAGCGTCACCCGTTGAATAATGGCGGGCGACGCTATGGCTTAATCACTCTGCAAAGATCAATCCGCGCCGAGGAACATTTTACGCAGGTAATGCGGCACGGCGTTGTCGGCGTTGGTGCCGATCACTTCCAGCTCCGGCAACAGATCTTTCAGGCGCTGATGGGCGTTACCCATGATGCAACCCTTGCCCGCCATAGAGAGCATTTCGGCATCGTTCATGCCGTCGCCAAAGGAGATGCACTCTTTCAGGCTATAGCCCATAGCTTTGGATACGGCTTCCAGTGCGTGGCCCTTGGAAACGCCGCCCGCCATGACTTCCAGACAGGTAAGCGTGGAAAAGCTGACGTTCACGCGATCGCCCCAGCGAGCGTTGATAGCCTGCTCCAGCGGCAGCAGTTTGTCATGATCGTCGCAGGTAAAGAACACTTTACTCACGCCGTCTGTTTCAAGCAGGCCCGGCTCATAAAGCGAGTAGTTAAACACCGCTTCTTTAAAATATTTCATCTCTTCAGGGCGATGGCGGTTCATAAACCACTCGTCGCCACGATAGACGTTGGTGACGATATCCGGGTTGGAGTGCATCACGCCAAACAGATCGGCTGCGATATCGCGGTCCAGATCGTGGGTGAAGACCAGGTTGCCATCGGTGTCGTGCACGCGGGCGCCGTTGGAGGTGATCATATAGGCTTTGATTTCGAGGTTATCGCGGATCTGCGCAACGTCGATATGGTGGCGACCCGTCGCAAACACAAAATGTACGCCCCGAGCGGTGAGCAGTTTCAGGGTTTCTTTAGCATACGCAGAGAGCAGGTGATCGGGAGACAGCAACGTGCCATCTAAGTCAGACGCAACGACATGGTACATAGGATTAGTAAACCTCTGGTGAAGAAAATTAACGATGCCGGTCGAAAAACTCGATGATGGCATGCAACGCTTCGGCTCGCATATCGTCCTTTTCAAACAGGATCTCATGATACGCGCCTTTTATGACGTAAGGTGTTTCCCCCTCACAGGGATGGCCCGCCGCGGCACGAAGTTCGCAGAATCGCTGGTGCGCGCGGTTATCCACCACACGCTCCTCTTCTGCCTGGAGTATAAATATCGGCGTGGTAATGGCGGTGGCTCCCGCTAATACCTCTTCTCCTGCGAGTATCCCTTCGCGTACCCAGTGCCAGGTCGGTCCGCCCACCCGCAGCGCTGGCTCATCAGCATAAAAACGCAGGTTGCGGCGGTAACGTACGCGGCTATGGGTCAGGACATTAACGCTAAACGGTAAAGCGCGCCAGCGGCCTGTTCCTATTGCATAACCTTCACGAATGCGTTGATGACCTTCGGCCCAGTCCAGCAGATGGCGCACCATCCATTCCGGCCAGCGCAAAGTAATACCGAACATCGGCGCGCAAAGGGCAACGGCATCAAACGCCTGTGGATTTTTTGCCAGCCACAAAGAGGTAATTGCGCCTCCCATGGAGTGCGCCAGCACGTAACGTTTTCGCCACGGCCCCGGCGCGACCTCCTGCTGATAGAAGCGGTCAAAATCATCAACATAATCGCTGAACTTCACGACATGGCCGCGATGGGTATCTGACAGCAGACGGCCCGACCGCCCCTGCCCGCGATGATCGATAATCAGCACATCAAAGCCGCAGTGGAACAAATCATAGGCAAGCTCGGCATATTTTACGTAGCTTTCGATGCGCCCGGGGCAGACAACGATAACGCGGTCATGGGTTTCGGCGCGGAACCTGACGTAGCGCACCGGCACATCGTCGACGCCCAAAAATTCACGTTCTTCACGCTCACGCCAGAAGTCCGTCAGTGGACCCATGGTGAAAGCAGCAAATGCGCTCTCACGCGCTAACCATCCTTTTTTATGCTGCGTCATAAGCTGTTTTTGCACCGTCTGGACTGAATATTTGTGATCCGTAGCACGCCCATAAACAATAGCGTATTGTGGCACAAAAGTGTTCGTCCTGGGAATTTCACATGACTTTCGAATGGTGGTGTACTTATCTTTTAACGACGCTTATTTTGAGCCTCTCGCCCGGGTCCGGCGCCATCAATACTATGACCACCGCCATCAGCCACGGCTACCGAGGTACGGCAGCGTCTATTGCTGGCCTGCAAGCCGGGCTGGCTATCCATATCGTTCTGGTCGGCGTGGGCCTCGGCGCGCTGTTTTCACGTTCGCTGCTGGCGTTTGAAGTGCTGAAATGGGCAGGTGCCGCTTATCTTATCTGGCTTGGCATTCAACAATGGCGTGCAGCAGGCGCTATCGATCTGAACACGCTGGCGTCCAGCCAGCCGCGCAGCCGCCTGTTTAAACGCGCGGTGTTTGTGAATCTTACCAACCCGAAAAGCATCGTATTTCTTGCCGCGCTTTTCCCGCAGTTTATCGCGCCACATCAACCGCAAGCGATGCAGTATGTGATCCTTGGCGTGACGACCGTGGTGGTCGATATCATCGTAATGATCGGCTATGCGGCGCTTGCGACAAGGATTGCAGGCTGGATTAAGGGGCCACGTCAGATGAAAGCGCTAAACCGGGTGTTTGGTTCGCTGTTTATGCTGGTAGGCGCGCTCCTTGCCGGAGCACGCCAGGCCTGATTTATGCGGGTGAAGCTATCGGGAGATGATGAGGTGAATGCCGAAGCCGGTGAACAGCGCGCCCGCCGTACCGTCAATCCATTTGGCGAGGCGCTGATAGCCGCGACGCATTTTCGGTAGGGCGAACAGGCTGGCAACCACGGTAAACCAGGCAAAGGTTTCCAGCGCGATCATCACAAATAATCCCCAACGCTCGGCGCTGCCTACGCTATCGCCCACGAACAGCGAGAATACGCTGCCAAAGTAAATAATGGCCTTCGGGTTCGACAGATTTGTGAGCAGGCCTTTCAGGAAGCTGCGACCGCCATGCGCCAGCTCCACCGCCGGTGACTCCTGCGCCGCCGTCTCTTTCTTCAGCGCGCCGCGCAGCATCTGATAGCCCATCCAGCACAGATATAAACCACCGCCAACCATGATGATGCTGTGCAGCCACGCCATTTTTTCGAGGATCAGGTTCAGGCCAAGCAGCGCCACCCCGGACCAGACCATAACGCCGCCGGTGATGCCCAACACGCCCATCATCGCTTCTTTGCGGGAACGGCTAACGGCGGTCTGCGAAACGAAGAAGAAGTCCGGGCCAGGCGTGACCAGCGCAACGATATGCAAAACCGCTACGGTCAGAAAAAGCATCAGCATAAGAGATAACTCGCGGGATAATTGTTCAGTGAAGGATTATCCTGCCACGTTCGCACAGACCTGGCTACTACTCATCTTCGCCATCGACGTGACTGCGGATAAGCGACATGAACTCGCGCCCAAAGCGTTCCAGCTTGCGGGTGCCCACGCCGTTGATGCCGAGCATTTCGCTCGCGGAGATCGGCATTTGCTCAGCCATCTCGATAAGCGTGGCGTCGTTAAATACCACATACGGCGGGATATTCTCTTCGTCAGCAATCGCCTTACGCAGTTTGCGCAGCCTGGCGAACAGCTTACGATCGTAATTGCCGCCGAACACTTTCTGATTCGCCCGCGGCTTGATGGCAACCACGCGCGGCACCGCCAGCATCAACGGCACTTCAGCACGCAAATACGGACGCGCCGCTTCGGTAAGCTGCAAAGCAGAATGCTGGGCGATATTTTGCGTCACCACCCCAAGGTGTATGAGCTGACGAATCACGCTTACCCAATGCTCCGTGGTGTGATCGCGGCCTTCACCGTAGATTTTGAGTTTGTCGTGCCCCAGGTCGCGAATACGCTGGTTGTTCGCGCCGCGCAGCACTTCAACGACGTAGCCCATGCCGAAACGCTGGCCTACGCGATAAATACAGGAAAGGGCTTTCTGCGCGTCTACCAGGCCGTCGTAACGACGCGGCGGATCGAGGCAAACATCGCAGTTGCCGCAGGCCTGCTGGCGGCCTTCGCCAAAATAGTTCAGCAGCACCAGACGGCGGCAGGTTTGCGCTTCGGCAAAGGCACCCATCGCGTTGAGTTTATGACGTTCGATATCCTGAAGCTGTCCGGCTGGCTTCTCTTCAAGACATTTACGCAGCCAGGCCATATCTGCCGGGTCGTAAAACAGCATCGCTTCCGCAGGCAGCCCGTCGCGCCCGGCTCGGCCCGTTTCCTGATAGTAGGATTCAATGTTACGCGGGATATCAAAGTGCACCACAAACCGCACGTTAGGTTTGTTGATGCCCATGCCAAACGCCACGGTAGCGACCACAATTTGCAGATCGTCGCGCTGGAATTTCTCCTGCACGTCGGCACGCACGTTATGTTCCAGGCCTGCGTGATAGGCCCCGGCGCTGATGCCTTTGCTTTGCAAACGCGCGGCGGTGTCTTCCACTTTGGCGCGGCTATTACAGTAGATAATGCCGGATTTACCGCGCTGCTCCTGGACATAGCGCATCAGCTGATCGAGCGGTTTAAATTTCTCCATCAGCATATAGCGGATATTGGGACGATCGAAGCTGCTGATTTGAATCAGCGGGTCCTGCAGGCCAAGCAGACGGACGATATCCAGCCGCGTGGTGTCATCGGCGGTGGCGGTAAGGGCAATAAAGGGTATGCCCGGCAGGCGCTGGCGCAACTGCCCAAGCGCCGCGTATTCCGGACGGAAGTCATGACCCCACTGGGAAATACAGTGCGCTTCATCCACGGCAACCATTGAGAGATGCCATTGGCAGATGTGGTCGATGAAGTTATCCATCATCAATCGCTCAGGAGCGATGTACAGCAGACGGATTTGCCCGCTGCGGCAGCCAGCCATCACTTCCTGCTGCTGCTCACGGCTTTGGGTGGAGTTAAGACAGGCTGCGGCGACGCCGTTCGCCAGCAGCTGATCGACCTGATCTTTCATCAGGGAGATAAGCGGAGAAACGACAACCGTCAGCCCGCCAAACACCAGCGCGGGGATCTGGTAGCACAGCGATTTGCCGCCGCCGGTAGGCATCACGACCAGGCAGTCGCGCCCGGCAAGCACCGTTTCGATAATGGTTTCCTGGCCCGGGCGGAACTGCTGATAGCCAAAGGTTTCCTGCAAAACCTGTTGAGTCAGCACCGTCTGATTAATAACTTCCGCCTGTGTCACGCTCTCTCCACCACCAAAAAAACAGGCACCCTTTATGGTGCCTCAGACTCCTGACAAATAACTTGTTTTTATAAGCCCTATAAGCAGGACAATAAAAACAAAGGATTATGTCTTCTGGTTTACCCCAAACATTCGAAAACCGCGTTTTTCGAATGTTTGTTTTTAACTCAGGCGCCATTTTCAGCGCCTGAGTTAAAAACTGCAACTTTTTAGAACAGGTCGTTAAGCATAACGCCCACGCCGAAGCGCGTCTGATTAAAATTGTAATCGATTAACGACTCGCCGTAACCGCTGTAGAGCTGGGTATAAAGGCGAACATGTTTGGTGACCGGATAGCTAAAGCCCATCTCTGCGCCGCCGTAACCGGTATTCCAGTTGTATTGCCCTTTTACGCTCAGTATCGCATCACCCAGCGAATAACCAATTTTCAACTGGTAATAACCCATGTATTTGGTGATGTCCGGGTTATCGTCGGTGCTGCCAAGCACATACCAGGGCTTCGCTTCGACCAGCCAGTTACCGTTTTCCGCCATCAGACGCGCGTAGAGGCGGTTCCAGCTACGGGAGGTAGGATCGGACCTTCCGTTGGAGTCATGGTTATAGCCAAACTCCACGTCGCGCAGCGTCCAGCCTGCAAACGTCTCATCTGTAGCAAAACCCAGGAAGAGCTGCGGCTCATAGTTCGTTTCGCGGAACGGAGAAGATTCCCCGCTGTTAGAGAGCTGCCACCAGGATTTCTGCGTGTACGATGCGCCTAATACTGAATTCGACCCAAGAATGCCGCGCCACAGCGGGAAGGCAAGGCTTAACTGAAACTTCACCTCATCTTTACGGGCGTTATCAGTCCAGTTGTATGAGCTAATGGCTTCTTTGTTCAGATCGTCCGTTACCGTATAAATCAGATAGTTAGTATCGTACGGATAGAGGGTGAACGGATTGTCATGTTCCTGAAGC
>DALYUA010000101.1:0-9150 GCA_031993245.1 Buttiauxella sp.
CAGCCGCCGATGATTCCGCACAGCGTGGATGGTTATCAGGTAACCACCAATACTAACCGCTGTCTGCAATGTCACGGCGTTGAGCATTACCGCACAACGGGCGCGCCGCGTATCAGCCCAACGCACTTTATGGACGCCGATGGAAAAGTCCTTTCTAACGTCGCCCCGCGCCGTTATTTCTGCCTGCAATGCCATGTGCCGCAAACCGATGCCGCACCCATTGTTGAAAACACTTTCTCGCCGTCTAAAGGTTTTGGGAACTAGAGGCCAATATGGATAAATCAAACCGTAAACCGGGCGTGGTTCGCCGTATCTGGCAATGGTGGCGTCGTCCGAGCCGTCTGGCGCTGGGCACGCTGCTGCTGATTGGTTTTGCTGCGGGCATCATTTTCTGGGGCGGGTTTAACACCGGCATGGAGATGACCAACCGCGAAGAGTTTTGTATCAGCTGCCATGAAATGCGCGCCAACGTTTACCAGGAATATATGGAAACGGTGCATTATAACAACCGCAGCGGCGTGCGGGCTACCTGCCCGGACTGTCACGTTCCGCACGAATGGGTGCCGAAGATGATCCGTAAAATCCAGGCCAGTAAGGAGCTGTATGCGAAAGCTTTTGGCCTGATCGATACGCCGCAGAAGTTTGACGATCACCGTCTGGCGATGGCGCAAAACGAGTGGCGAAGGATGAAGAACAACAATTCGCAGGAGTGCCGTAACTGTCATAACTTTGATTATATGGATCTCACCGCACAGAAAACCGTGGCGGCGAAGATGCACGACCAGGCTATCAAAGATGGGCAGACCTGCGTTGACTGTCATAAAGGCATCGCGCATAAATTGCCTGATATGCGTGAGGTTAAGAACGGGTTTTAATTTTTCGCTCATTGCTATGCCCTTTTCTCCATTCATGGGGGAAGGGCATCCTTATAAACATACCACGAGACAAGCTTCACATTCCGGCCTATGATTACCGGCTCCCATAACCTGCTGCGGAGACCATATGTCATTAAAAATTGAAGTCATCAAAGATAAAATCCTCTCAGACAACTACTTTATCCTGCGTAATATCACCTACGATTTATCCCGCAACGACGCTGAAGCTGTTCGCCATAAACGTGAGGTCTACGATCGCGGTAACGGCGCAACCATCTTGCTGTACAACCGTGAAAAGAAAACCGTTGTACTGACCCGCCAGTTCCGCGTGGCAACATGGGTTAACGGCAACGCAGATGGCATGCTGATTGAGGCCTGCGCAGGTTTGCTTGATGCCGACGAACCGGAAGTCTGCGCGCGTAAAGAAGCAATGGAAGAAACGGGCTATCTGGTCGGTGACGTTGAGAAACTGTTCGAGCTTTACATGTCGCCAGGCGGCGTGACGGAGCTTATCTATTTTTATCTTGCCGAATACACCGACGCCCAGCGTGAGTTTGCCGGCGGTGGCATAGATGACGAAGATATTGACGTGCTGGAGCTGCCGTTTGCGCAGGCGCTGGCGATGGTAAACAGCGGCGAAATTCGCGACGGCAAAACGATCATTTTGTTGCAGCAGCTACAGTTACGCAAAGTTATGGAATAAATTTATTCTATTTCAATAAGTTATTTGATGTATTTTTTGTACAACTCTATCCGATAAATCCGATTGAGCACGGGCACTGAGAAGCCGAAGATATCGCCAAAATCAGTACGCTTTTCTCCCTTCGTCTTCTCAGGATATGTGCCGCTAATGTATTACCGGATGAAATCGCTTTTTCTCTTAAGTCTGCTTCTGACGAGCACGGCGATCGCTGCCCCGGCACAAGAATCCTTTTCCGACTGGCAGGTTACCTGCAACAACCAGAACTTTTGCTCCGCGCGTAATACCGGCTTACATCAGGGGCTGGTGATGACGCTTACCCGCAGCGCAGGGGCGCATACGGATGTTAATCTGCGCATCGATTTGGGTAATCTGGAGACGGCGGAAACCAAAGCGCCGGCCATTGCTCCGCGGCTGCGGCTGGATGGCGAACCGCTGGAGCTGGATAAAGAAAAGTGGCGGGAGACGCCGCACCATCTGATTACCGACGATGCTAACGCCATTAATGCCTTGCTGGATAAAATCGGTGACGCCACGGCTATTACGCTAACGGACGGGCAGGGAACAATTTCGCTTATCGGCCTGAAGGCGGCCCTGCTGTTTATTGATAGCCAGCAAAAACGCGTGGGCAGCGAAACGGCGTGGATTAAAAAAGGGGACGATCCGCCACTCAGCGTGCCGCCAGCCCCCGCCCTTAAAGAAATTGCGATCACCAACCCCACTCCAACTCCCTTCGCCCAGGATGAACTTAACGCTTTGCTGGATTACGGTGCCTGGCGGATGAACAACAGCCAGTGTTCGCTCGATCCGATGCGCCGTGAAGTGAGGGTTTTTGCTGTCAGCGACGATAGGGCTCTGATGCTGGTGAGCTGCGAAGCCGGGGCTTACAACGTTGTAGATCTTGCCTGGCTCGTCTCCCGCATGAAGCCGTTCGCTTCACGGCAAATCCGCCTGAGTCTGCCGTTTACGCCAGCCAGCGGCAATACTAATTTAGAGCTGATGAATGCAGGCTATGATGAAACGAATAAAGAATTGACGACCATGGCCAAAAGAAGGGGGCTCGGGGATTGCGGCGTTTCCAGCCGCTGGCGCTTCGACGGTCAGCGCTTTCGTCTGGTGCGCTATGCTGAAGAACCAACCTGCGACGGCTGGCACGGCAGCGGTGCGTGGCCAACGCTTTGGGTAACTAAGTAGCATCTGACCCTTTCTCTTTCAGGGAAAGGGTCAGAATAAAGGGACATTATTTCCCTAATATCTTTTTCGCCTTACTCACCACATTCTCAGCGGTGAAACCAAAGTACGGGAATAGCTTATCGGCCGGAGCTGATTCGCCGTAGCCGGTCATACCGACGATGGCACCTTTCAGGCCGACGTATTTGTACCAGTAATCTGCAATACCCGCTTCTACCGCCACGCGTGCGGCAATATCCGCAGGCAATACGGCTTCCCGGTATGCTTCATCCTGGGCATCAAACACATCCGTGGAGGGCAGGGAAACAACCCGAACTTTGTGGCCTTCGGAAGTGAGCTTATCCGCGGCCTGTACGGTGATTTCCATCTCCGAGCCGGTGGCAATCAGGATGATATCCGGAGCGCCATCGCAGTCCTGCAGAATGTATCCGCCGCGGCTTATTGCTTTGAGCTGTTCCGGGCTACGCTCCATTTGCGCCAGGTTTTGACGGGACAGAATAAGCGCCGTCGGGCCGTTATGACGCTCGATAGCCGCTTTCCACGCTACCGCAGCCTCTACCTGATCGCAGGGACGCCAGGTACTGAAGTTTGGCGTCAGGCGCAGGCTGGCAAGCTGTTCAACCGCCTGGTGCGTTGGTCCGTCTTCACCCAGTCCGATTGAATCATGCGTGTAAACCATGATCTGACGGGCCTTCATTAACGCCGCCATACGCGCCGCGTTGCGGGCATACTCCACGAACATCAGGAACGTTGCGGTATAGGGAACAAATCCACCGTGGTGGGCAATGCCGTTGGCGATTGCCGTCATACCGAATTCACGCACGCCGTAGTGAATATAGTTGCCGGCAACGTCTTCCTTGATGGATTTGGAGCCAGACCAGATTGTCAGGTTGCTTGGCGCCAGATCGGCCGAACCGCCAAGCAGTTCCGGCAACATTGGCCCGATGCTGTTAAGCGTATTTTGTGACGCCTTCCGCGTGGCAATTTTCGCCGGGTTAGCCTGCAAATCTTCTATCAGTTTCTGCGTAGTTTCCTGCCAGCCTGCCGGCATTTCACCGTGCATACGGCGAGTAAACTCAGCGGCAAGATCCGGATAGGCTTTAGCGTAGGCGGCGAATTTATCCTTCCAGGCGGCTTCGGCTTTTTCGCCATCCTCTTTTGCATCCCAGTCCCGGTAAATCTCCTTCGGTATTTCAAACGGCGGATAATTCCAGCCGAGCTGTTTACGTGCCAGCGCCACTTCTTCTACGCCAAGCGCCGCGCCGTGCGCCTCTTCTTTACCCGCTTTGTTCGGCGAGCCAAAACCAATGACGGTGCGGCAGATAATCAGCGACGGCTTATCTTTTACGCTTTGTGCTTCCTGAATCGCTTTTTTCAGCGCTTCCGGGTCGTGACCGTCTATCTCATGCACGACGTGCCAGTGATATGCCTCAAAACGCTTTGCCGTGTCGTCGGTAAACCAGCCTTCAGTTTCACCGTCGATAGAAATGCCGTTGTGATCGTAAAAACCGATAAGTTTGCCGAGGCCTAACGTACCCGCCAGTGAACATACCTCGTGGGAGATACCTTCCATGAGGCAGCCGTCGCCCATAAACACGTAGGTATAATGATCGACAATCTCATGGTCCGGGCGGTTAAACTGCGCGCCCAGGGTACGTTCGGCAATGGCAAGTCCCACCGCATTGGCTAAACCCTGGCCAAGCGGCCCGGTGGTGGTTTCCACGCCCGGCGTGTAGCCCAGTTCCGGGTGGCCGGGCGTTTTGGAGTGGAGCTGGCGGAAGTTTTTTAACTCCTCCATCGGCAGGTCATATCCGCTCAGATGCAGCAGGCTGTACAGCAGCATCGACGCGTGTCCGTTAGAGAGGATAAAGCGATCCCGGTCAGCCCAGGCTGGGTTGGTGGGGTTGTGCTTAAAAAAGTCATTCCATAACACTTCAGCGATATCTGCCATTCCCATTGGCGCGCCGGGGTGGCCCGAATTTGCTTTTTGTACTGCGTCCATGCTCAGGGCACGAATGGCGTTGGCAAGCTCTTTACGAGATGACATGTTTCACTCCAATGTGTTGTTAAAGTTTGGCTGCGAGTAAATTTTCCAGTTGACGTTGGTCTACAGCGAACTGGCGAATACCGTCGGCCAGCTTTTCAACGGCCATCGGATCCTGGTTATGTTCCCAGCGGAATTCCGCTTCGCTCAGAGGCTGCGGACGGCGGAAGCCCTGAGAAGTCGGCACCAGTTTGCGCATTACCGGCTCTTCGCTTTCCTGTAGCTGCTGCAGAAGGTTTGGCGCAATGGTCAAACGGTCGCAGCCCGCAAGGGCCAGTATCTGCTCGGTACGACGGAAACTCGCGCCCATCACCACGGTGTTGTAATTGTGCTGCTTAAAGTAATCATAGATATTGCGAACGGATTTAACCCCCGGGTCTTCTTCTACCACGTACGGATCCATCGGCTTGCGGGCCTGATACCAGTCGTAAATTCGCCCAACGAACGGGGAAATAAGGAACACGCCAGCTTCGGCACAGGCGCGGGCCTGAGCGAAGGAGAACAGCAGCGTCAGGTTGCAGTCGATGCCCTCTTTTTGTAGCTCTTCCGCGGCGCGGATGCCTTCCCAGGTGGAAGCCAGTTTGATCATAATGCGCGATTTATCAATGCCCTGTTCGGCATAGAGTTCAACCAGACGGCGCGCTTTGGCGATGCTTTTTTCTTTATCGAAAGAGAGACGGGCGTCTACTTCTGTCGAGACGCGGCCGGGTATGCTTTTCAGAATTTCTGCACCGAAATTAACTGCCAGTTTATCGCAGGCTTCAGCGACCTGTGCTTCCTGGGTACCGCCGCGCTTTTTGCCATAGGCTAACGCGTTTTCTATAAGCGATTGATAATGTTCTAATCCTGCGGCTTTCAGTAACAAGGATGGATTGGTAGTAGCATCCATAGGCTGGTAGTGGCGGATTGATTCAATATCGCCGCTGTCGGCAACCACGGTAGTGAATTGTTTAATGCCGTCTAGCTGGTTCATATATATCTCCTTGAAATACAATGTCTTTATGGAGCGTTCCATGCCGCTCACGAGGGAAATCCATCAAATGTATAACTAAAAAGCATAGCAGACGGCCAGGGGGTTGCTGTTAATGCTGGGTAACATAGTTACAATAACTCCCTAACAAAATTGCCGTGGGATGTTGATAGTATGGTCACGTTCAAAGTTTATGAGGCTCGCAGGCGTGATACTACGTAACCTTAGCTACCCGTTGATAATGAGCAAGAAAGGAACGAAGAAATGGATGAACAACTGAAGCAAAGTGCCCTCGATTTTCACGAATTCCCCATTCCCGGAAAAATTCAGGTATCGCCAACCAAACCGCTAGCTACCCAGCGTGATTTGGCACTGGCCTATTCGCCGGGCGTTGCGGCACCTTGTCTCGAAATCGAAAAAGATCCGCTGGCGGCCTATAAGTACACCGCGCGCGGCAATCTGGTCGGCGTGGTTTCTAACGGTACCGCCGTACTGGGACTGGGCAATATCGGCGCGCTGGCCGGCAAGCCGGTTATGGAAGGGAAGGGCGTGCTGTTCAAGAAATTTGCCGGTATTGACGTGTTTGATATCGAAATCGACGAACAGGACCCGGATAAACTGATTGACGTCATCGCCGCGCTCGAACCTACTTTTGGCGGTATCAACTTAGAAGATATTAAAGCGCCGGAATGTTTCTACATTGAGAAAACGCTGCGCGAGCGCATGAACATTCCTGTGTTTCACGATGACCAGCACGGCACCGCGATTATTTGTACCGCTGCGGTACTGAACGGCCTGCGCGTTATCGAGAAAAACATCTCCGATATTCGTTTAGTGGTGTCTGGTGCGGGTGCGGCAAGTATCGCCTGTATGAACCTGCTGGTCGCGCTGGGAATGCAGAAACACAACATCGTGGTTTGCGATTCCAAAGGCGTTATCTATAAAGGCCGCGAAGAGAATATGGCGGAGACCAAAGCGGCCTATGCCGTTGACGATAATGGCAAACGCACGTTGGATGATGTCATTGAAGGCGCGGATATTTTCCTCGGCTGTTCCGGCCCGAAAGTCCTGACGCAGGAGATGGTCAAAAAGATGGCGCGTGCGCCGCTGATTATGGCGCTGGCTAACCCGGAACCGGAGATTCTGCCGCCGCTGGCAAAAGAAGTGCGCCCGGATGCCATTATCTGTACCGGTCGCTCTGACTTCCCCAATCAGGTAAATAACGTGCTGTGCTTCCCGTTCATCTTCCGTGGCGCGCTGGACGTAGGGGCGACGGCAATCAACGAAGAGATGAAGCTGGCTGCGGTTCACGCTATCGCTGAACTGGCGCATGCTGAGCAAAGCGACGTGGTTGCTTCCGCCTATGGTGAAGAGGAGCTGACTTTTGGTCCTGAATATCTGATACCTAAGCCGTTCGACCCGCGCCTGATCGTGCAGATTGCGCCAGCGGTGGCGAAGGCGGCGATGGATACCGGCGTGGCAAGACGTCCTATTGAGGATTTCGAAGCCTATAAAGAGAAGCTCACCGAATTCGTCTACAAAACTAATCTGTTTATGAAGCCGATCTTCTCCCAGGCGCGTAAAGAGCCAAAACGCGTTGTGCTGGCGGAAGGCGAAGAGGCCCGTGTGTTGCATGCAACCCAGGAACTGATCACCCTGGGTCTGGCAAAGCCGATTCTGATTGGCCGCCCTTCCGTTATCGAAATGCGCCTGAAAAAACTCGGCCTGCAAATGCGTGCGGGCACGGATTTTGAAATCGTAAACAACGAATCCGATCCGCGTTTCAAAGAGTACTGGAACGAGTACTACAACATCATGAAACGCCGTGGCATTACCCAGGAGCAGGCGCAGCGCGCGGTCATCAGCAACACCACCGTGATTGGCGCGATTATGGTTCATCGCGGCGAAGCGGACGCCATGATTTGCGGCACTATCGGTGAGTATCACGAGCACTTCGAAGTGGTAGAAAAACTGTTTGGCTATCGTGAAGGGGTGAAAGCAGCCGGTGCAATGAACGCGCTTCTGCTGCCGAGCGGTAACACCTTTATTGCCGACACCTATGTGAATGACGATCCAACGCCGGAAGAGCTGACGGAAATCACCCTGCTGGCTGCGGAAACGGTGCGCCGTTTTGGCATTGAGCCGAAAGTGGCGCTGCTGTCGCACTCAAACTACGGTTCCTCCAACTCAAAAGCCGCCTGCAAAATGCGCGCTACGCTTGAGATGGTTCGCGAGCGGGCACCTGAGCTTGAGATCGACGGGGAAATGCACGGCGATGCCGCGCTTGTGGAAAGCATTCGTAGCGAACGCATGCCGGACAGCCCGCTGAAAGGTTCAGCGAATATCCTGATCATGCCAAACGTGGAAGCCGCGCGTATCAGCTATAACCTGCTGCGCGTCTCCAGTTCTGAAGGGGTGACCGTTGGGCCGGTACTGATGGGCGTTGCGAAACCGGTGCATGTCTTAACGCCAATTGCTTCCGTTCGCCGCATCGTCAATATGGTGGCGCTGGCGGTTGTTGAGGCGCAGACCACTCCGCTTTAATGGTTTCTTCTCTCCCTTTCAGGGAGAGAAAGAGAACTACACCCACTCCTTAACGGGCAAGAAGTCACGATACAAGGCGGCCTCCGGGCTGCCTTCTTCCGGCTGATAGTTATATTCCCAGCGCACCAGCGGCGGCATCGACATTAGTATCGACTCGGTGCGCCCTCCGGTCTGCAAACCGAACAGCGTTCCGCGATCCCACACCAGATTAAACTCTACGTAGCGCCCACGGCGATAAAGCTGGAAGTCGCGTTCACGTTCGCCCCACGGCAGGGCTTTGCGACGCTCAACAATAGGTAGATACGCATCCAGATACCCGTTCCCGACGGCCTGCATAAAGCTAAAACAGTGGGCGAAATCTGGCGTATTCAGATCGTCAAAGAACAGCCCGCCAATGCCGCGCTGCTCGTTGCGGTGTTTGATAAAGAAATAATCATCGCACCATTTTTTAAACCGCGGGAAAACCTTGTCGCCGAACGGCTGGCACAGGTCGCGGGCCGTTTTGTGCCAGTGGATGGCGTCTTCAGCAAAGCCATAGAACGGCGTTAAATCAAAGCCGCCGCCGAACCACCATACCGGGTCACAGCCGGGCTTTTCAGCGATGAAAAAGCGCACGTTGGCGTGGCTGGTGGGGATATAAGGATTGAGCGGATGCACCACCAGCGAAACCCCCATGGCTTCGAAGCTGCGCCCGGCAAGCTCCGGGCGGTGCGCGGTTGCAGAGGCGGGCATTGCGTCGCCGTGGACATGCGAAAAGTTAACGCCCGCCTGCTCAAATACGTTTCCACCGCGTAATACCCGGCTGCGCCCGCCGCCGCCGCCTTCT
>DALYUA010000102.1:0-9134 GCA_031993245.1 Buttiauxella sp.
ACCCCGACCAGTATAATGGCGCCTGTCTGTTAGGATTGCGCGGCACTGTGATCAAGAGTCACGGTGCGGCCAATCAGCGAGCGTTTGCCGTCGCGATTGAACAGGCAGTGCAGGCGGTGGCGCGGCAAGTTCCCACCCGAATTTCTGCCCGCCTGGAATCTGTATTACCGAAGAGTGACTGAGCGTACATGTATACAAAGATTATTGGTACGGGCAGCTTTCTGCCCGAACACGTGCGGACTAACGCCGACCTGGAAAAAATGGTGGATACTTCTGACGAGTGGATTGTCACCCGTACAGGTATTCGTGAACGCCGAATCGCAGTGCCTGAAGAAACCGTGGCGTCCATGGGCTATGCTGCCGCAACACGCGCGCTGGAAATGGCCGGCGTTGATAAGTCGCAGATTGGCCTGATCATCGTTGCAACCACATCGACGACCCATGCATTCCCAAGCGCGGCCTGCCAGGTGCAGGCTATGTTGGGCATCAAAGGCTGCCCGGCGTTTGACGTTGCGGCCGCTTGCGCAGGCTTTACCTACGCGCTGAGCATCGCCGATCAATATGTGAAAAACGGTGCGGTAGATTACGCTCTGGTGATCGGTTCAGACGCGCTGGCCCGAACCCTCGATCCATCCGATCGCGGCACAATTATTCTGTTTGGTGATGGTGCAGGTGCAGTCGTTCTTGGTAAGAGCGAAGAGCCGGGCATTATCTCCACGCATTTGCATGCTGATGGTAGCTATGGCGAACTGCTGACGCTGCCAAACCAGGATCGCCTCGATCCTTCTAAATCAGCGTATCTGACGATGGCCGGCAATGAAGTTTTCAAAGTGGCGGTTACCGAACTTGCACACATTGTTGATGAAACGTTGACGGCAAACAATCTTGACCGCGCTGACCTGGACTGGTTAGTGCCGCATCAGGCAAACCTGCGCATTATCAGCGCGACGGCGAAAAAGCTGAGCATGTCGATGGACAATGTGGTGGTCACGCTCGACAGGCACGGTAATACCTCTGCGGCCTCTGTGCCCGCAGCGCTGGATGAAGCGGTCCGTGACGGACGCATCAAGCGCGGCCAACTGGTGCTGCTTGAGGCGTTCGGCGGCGGCTTTACCTGGGGTTCAGCACTGGTTCGTTTTTGATTATAGGGATGAGGAAATGACTCAATTCGCTTTTGTTTTCCCGGGGCAGGGTTCCCAGGCTGTCGGTATGCTGGCTGATTTAGCCGCAGCCTTTCCGATTGTCGAAGAGACCTTCCGTGAAGCTTCAGACGCGCTGGGCTACGATCTCTGGGCGTTGACGCAACAGGGCCCGGCGGAAGAACTGAATAAAACCTGGCAGACTCAGCCAGCCTTGCTGGCCGCCTCAGTGGCTATTTATCGCGTCTGGGAACAGCAGGGTGGTAAAGCACCTGCGCTGATGGCCGGTCACAGCCTGGGTGAATACTCTGCGCTGGTTTGCGCAGGCGTTATCAACTTTGCTGATGCGGTTCGCTTGGTGGAGTTACGCGGCAAATTGATGCAGGAAGCGGTACCGGAAGGCACTGGCGCCATGTCTGCTATCATCGGTCTGGACGACGCCTCTATTGCGAAAGCCTGTGAAGAAGCAGCGCAGGGACAGGTTGTCTCACCTGTGAACTTCAACTCGCCAGGTCAGGTGGTTATCGCCGGTAACAAAGAAGCCGTAGAGCGTGCAGGTGCGGCATGTAAAGCCGCAGGCGCTAAACGTGCGCTGCCGTTGCCGGTAAGCGTGCCGTCTCACTGCGCTCTGATGCAGCCTGCGGCGGATAAATTAGCCGTGGCGCTGGAAAAAATCACCTTCAACGCGCCAGCCGTACCGGTTGTGAATAACGTTGATGTGAAATGCGAAACCACGCCTGAAGCGATCCGTAGCGCGCTGGTACGCCAGCTTTACAGCCCGGTGCAGTGGACGAAGTCCGTAGAATTTATGGCAGCGCAGGGCGTGACCCAGTTGCTGGAAGTTGGCCCGGGCAAAGTGCTGACCGGCCTGACGAAACGTATTGTTGACACCCTGACCGCCGCGGCCATTAACGAGCCTGCTTCACTGTCAGCGGCGCTTGAGCAATAAAACGAGGAAGCCCATGAGTTTTGAAGGAAAAGTAGCGCTGGTAACCGGCGCAAGTCGTGGTATCGGCCGTGCCATCGCGGAGACCTTAGTGGCTCGCGGTGCAAAAGTTATTGGCACAGCGACAAGCGAAAGCGGTGCGCAGGCCATCAGTGACTATTTAGGCGCAAACGGCAGAGGTTTTATGCTGAATGTGACCGATTTGGCATCTATCGAGTCGGTATTAGGAAATATTCGCGCAGAATTTGGCGAAGTGGATATTCTGGTAAATAATGCCGGTATCACTCGTGATAACCTGTTAATGCGCATGAAAGATGACGAGTGGAACGATATCATCGAAACCAACCTGTCATCCGTGTTCCGCCTGTCAAAAGCGGTAATGCGAGCTATGATGAAAAAGCGTCATGGTCGTATTATCACTATTGGTTCCGTGGTTGGTACCATGGGGAATGCTGGTCAGGCTAACTACGCTGCGGCGAAAGCAGGCCTGATTGGTTTCAGTAAATCGCTGGCGCGCGAAGTGGCGTCCCGCGGTATTACTGTAAACGTTGTTGCTCCGGGTTTTATTGAAACGGACATGACGCGTGCGCTCTCTGACGATCAGCGTGCGGGTATACTGGCGCAGGTTCCAGCGGGTCGCTTAGGTGACGCAAAAGAAATCGCCAGTGCAGTAGCATTTTTAGCCTCTGACGAGGCCGGGTACATCTCTGGTGAGACCCTGCACGTCAACGGCGGAATGTATATGGTTTAACCACGATTAAAATTATTTGCGTTATTTGGGCGAATGCCCGCAAAATAGCGTAAAATCGTGGTACGACCTGCCGGGATTTAGTTGCATCTTTTTCAACATTTTATACACTACGAAAACCATCGCGAAAGCGAGTTTTGATAGGAAATTTAAGAGTATGAGCACTATCGAAGAACGCGTTAAGAAAATTATCGGCGAACAGCTGGGCGTTAAGCAGGAAGAAGTTACCAACAATGCTTCCTTCGTTGAAGACCTGGGCGCTGATTCTCTTGACACCGTTGAGCTGGTAATGGCTCTGGAAGAAGAGTTTGATACTGAGATTCCGGACGAAGAAGCTGAGAAAATCACCACTGTTCAGGCTGCCATTGATTACATCAACGGTCACCAGGCGTAAGTGAACATCTCCAGGCGGTCATTCGACCGCCTGAGTTTTATCTTTTTGTCCCACAAGAATCTATTTTCCCTCCCTGGAGGACAACCGTGTCTAAGCGTCGTGTAGTTGTGACCGGACTGGGCATGTTGTCTCCTGTCGGCAATACCGTAGAGTCTACCTGGAAAGCTCTCCTTGCCGGTCAGAGTGGCATCAGCCTGATCGACCATTTCGATACTAGCGCCTATGCAACAAAATTTGCTGGCTTAGTAAAGGATTTTAACTGTGATGACATCATCTCGCGTAAAGAACAGCGCAAGATGGATGCCTTCATTCAATATGGAATTGTCGCTGGCCATCAAGCCATGCTGGATTCTGGGCTTGAAGTAACGGAAGAGAACGCATCCCGTATTGGCGCCGCTATCGGCTCTGGTATCGGTGGGCTGGGTCTTATCGAAGAGAACCACACTTCGCTGGTTAACGGTGGTCCACGTAAGATCAGCCCGTTCTTCGTACCGTCTACGATTGTGAATATGGTGGCGGGTCATCTGACCATTATGTTCGGTCTGCGTGGCCCCAGCATTTCCATTGCCACGGCCTGTACTTCTGGCGTGCATAATATCGGCCATGCAGCGCGCATCATCGCTTACGGCGATGCGGACGCGATGCTGGCAGGTGGTGCAGAGAAAGCCAGCACTCCGCTGGGCGTCGGTGGTTTTGGCGCAGCACGTGCGCTCTCTACTCGCAACGATAACCCGCAAGCGGCAAGCCGCCCGTGGGATAAAGATCGCGACGGCTTTGTGCTGGGCGACGGTGCCGGTGTGATTATGCTTGAAGAGTATGAGCATGCGAAAAAACGTGGCGCTAAAATCTACGCTGAAATCGTTGGTTTTGGTATGAGCAGCGATGCTTACCACATGACTTCTCCGCCGGATAACGGTGCAGGGGCGGCACTGGCGATGGCCAATGCGCTGCGTGATGCAGGCGTTACGCCAGGCCAGATTGGTTATGTCAACGCGCACGGCACTTCAACGCCTGCAGGTGACAAAGCCGAAACGCAGGCGGTGAAATCCATCTTTGGTGCGGATGCAAACCGTGTTCTGGTGAGCTCCACCAAATCTATGACCGGTCACCTGTTAGGCGCTGCGGGTGCAGTAGAGTCTATCTACTCCATTCTGGCGCTGCGCGATCAGGCCGTTCCGCCAACCATCAATCTCGACAACCCGGATGAGGGCTGCGATTTGGACTTTGTTCCACACGTTGCACGCCAGGTATCAGGGATGGAATACACGCTGTGTAACTCCTTCGGTTTTGGTGGTACTAACGGTTCTCTGATCTTCAAAAAGATCTAAACCGTTTGTATAGAGGGCTCGTTTGCGGGCCCTTTATACTTTTCAATCCCGCACTTCAGATTTCCTCCCTTGTTGCTTTCTCTTCGCGCTGGCACGCTGATGCCATCAAACCTTGAGGAATCGTTATGTACTTAATCAATGGACAGTGGCAGACGACGCTTCCGGCAAACGATCGTGCAGTGCAGTTCGGTGACGGCTGCTTTACGACAGCAACTGTCAGAAATGGGAAGATAAATTTTAGCGAGCAGCATCTTCTCCGTTTACAGCTTGCCTGTGACAAGCTCCTGCTTCCGTTCACAGAATGGTCAAAGCTTGCCAGCGAGATGCAACAGCTCGCAATGAACGAACAGCTGGCCGTACTGAAGGTTATTATCAGTCGGGGCATCGGCGGAAGGGGCTACAGCGCGGCAAACTGCCATCAACCCACCCGCATTCTTAGCCTCTCTCCTTTCCCCACTTTTTATGCCGACTGGCGAACTCAGGGTATAAACCTTGCGCTCAGCCCGGTTTGCCTTGGCGTTAATCCGCATCTTGCTGGCATAAAACACCTCAATCGGCTCGAACAGGTATTAATCCGTACGCATCTTGAACAGACATCCGCTCAGGAGGCGCTGGTCCTTGACAGCGACGGGTGGCTTACGGAATGCTGTGCGGCTAATTTATTCTGGCGTAAGGGGAAAGAGGTTTATACCCCTTATCTCGATCGCGCGGGTGTTAACGGTACGATGCGCCAGCGCATTATGGCCTGCCTGAACGATGCCGGCTGGCAGGTTCAGGAAGTGCGGGAGAGGGTAGAAACCCTGGCTGATGCCGATGAATTGATTATCTGTAACGCGCTGATGCCGGTGGTTCCGGTTAAGCAGGCGGAGTCCTGGCGTTACCCTTCGCGCGAGCTTTATCATTTTTTAGCGCCACTTTGTGAGTAAACGATTACCGATGAAAAAAATGCTACGTTTCTTTGTACTGTTACTGGTGCTCCTGGGGATTGCTGCAGGTGTTGGCGTATGGAAAGTTCGCCAGTTGGCCAATAGCCATTTGACCATCAAACAGGAAACGATTTTCACCCTTAAAGCGGGAACCGGCCGCCTTGCCCTGGGCAAACAGCTTTATGAAGAGAAGCTGATTAACCGGCCTCGCGTGTTCCAGTGGTTGCTGAAGGTTAAGCCTGAGTTGGCTAATTTCAAAGCGGGCACCT
Source organism: Buttiauxella sp. (assembly GCA_031993245.1). Lineage (GTDB taxonomy): Bacteria > Pseudomonadota > Gammaproteobacteria > Enterobacterales > Enterobacteriaceae > Dryocola. Next base: position 5,751 of record DALYUA010000102.1, read on the forward strand.
ATCGCCTTACCCCGCAGATGACCGTGCGCGATATGCTCAAGTTGCTCGCCAGCGGCAAAGAAGCCCAGTTCCCCATCCGTTTTGTGGAAGGAATGCGCCTGAGCGACTGGTTAAAACAGCTGCGTGAAGCACCGTACATCAAACACACCCTGAAAGATGACAGCTACGCAACTGTTGCCGAAGCGCTGAAGCTTGCACACCCGGAGTGGGTGGAAGGCTGGTTCTTCCCGGATACCTGGCTTTATACCGCTAACACCACGGATGTCGCGCTGCTTAAACGCGCCCATGAGCGCATGAAAAAAGCAGTGCAGGAAGCATGGGACGGCAAAGCCGAAGGCCTGCCTTACAAAATGCCCAATGATTTAGTCACTATGGCGTCTATCGTTGAGAAAGAAACCGCCGTGGCGAGCGAGCGCGATCGGGTTTCATCCGTGTTTATTAATCGCCTGCGTATCGGGATGCGTTTACAAACGGATCCAACGGTAATTTACGGCATGGGTGATAGCTACAATGGTAAGCTGTCGCGCAAGGATCTTGAGACGCCAACGCCTTACAATACTTATGTTATAAACGGCATGCCGCCGGGGCCGATTGCGATTCCAGGCGCGGCATCTTTACAGGCTGCGGCGCACCCGGCGAAAACACCTTATCTCTATTTTGTTGCCGACGGTAAAGGCGGGCATACCTTTAATACCAACCTCGCCAGCCACAATCAGGCGGTGCAGGTGTATATCAAAGCACTGAAGGACAAGAATGGTCAGTAAATTTATCGTCATTGAGGGGCTCGAAGGGGCAGGGAAAACCAACGCGCATAACGTCGTGGTTGCCACTTTGCAGGAGCTGGGCGTCACCGATCTGGTTTTCACGCGCGAGCCGGGCGGCACGCCGCTTGCGGAAAGGCTGCGCGAACTCACGCTCAATAACAAAGGCATCGGTGATGAAGTCGTGACCGATAAAGCCGAAGTGCTGATGTTTTATGCCGCACGTGTTCAGCTCGTTGAAACGGTTATCAAGCCAGCCCTCGCCCGTGGCTCTTGGGTAATCGGCGATCGTCATGACCTTTCGACCCAGGCTTATCAGGGCGGCGGCCGCTGTATCGATCAGAAGCTGCTGATGGCGCTGCGAAACACCGTGCTGGGGGATTTTTATCCCGATCTGACGATTTATCTGGATGTCACGCCGGAAGTAGGACTAACCCGCGCCCGCGCCCGCGGCGAGCTGGACCGTATCGAACAGGAATCTATCGATTTCTTTAACCGCACCCGTGCGCGTTATCTTGAGCTTGCGTCGGCGGATAGCCGCATCAAAACTATCGACGCTACCCGGCCGCTGGATGATGTCTCGGCAGCCGTGCGCAACGCGGTCATCGCATGGGCGAAGGATCTTATCTGATGAAATGGTATCCATGGTTGCGCGGGCCGTTTGAGCAAATCCTCAGCCAGCATCAGTCAGGTCGCGGGCACCATGCGTTACTGCTTCACGCGCTGCCCGGTATGGGTGACGACGCCCTGATATACGCGCTGAGCCGCTGGCTGATGTGCCAGCAGCCACAAGGCAACAAAAGCTGCGGAAAGTGCCGTGGTTGCCAGCTCATGCAGGCCGGGAACCATCCTGACAGCTATGTCATCGCCCCGGAAAAAGGCAAAACCAGCCTCGGGATCGACAGCATCCGTGAAATTACCGAAAAGTTATACGGCCACGCCCAGCAGGGCGGAGCGAAAGTGGTCTGGCTTACCGAGGCTGGGTTGCTGACCGAAGCGGCTGCCAACGCGCTGCTCAAAACGCTTGAAGAGCCGCCGGCGAACACCTGGTTTTTCCTCGGCTGCCGTGAACCCGCTCGTTTGCCCGCTACGCTACGCAGCCGTTGCCTCTACTGGTATCTCTCTCCCCCGGATGAAGGCTTTGCGCTGGCCTGGCTTGCCCGCGAAAGCTCGCTGGATAATGCGCAGCTGCGCGCGGCGTTACGCCTGAGTTCTGGCGCACCGGCCGCGGCTGCGGAACTTCTCCAGCCCGAAAACTGGAAACACCGCCAGACATTATGCGAAAAACTGGCCCAGGGCTGTGCCTCCAAAGATCTGCTCGCTTTGTTGCCGGTACTCAGTCATGACGATGCCGTTCTGCGCATTCACTGGCTTAGCTCGTTGCTGCTTGACGCGCTGAAGTGGCAGCAGGGCGCGGGAGAGTGGCTCGCGAACGATGATATGCAGCCGCTGGTAGCAAATCTTGCCGCCAGCGCCAAACCTGCCGCTTTACAGGCGATTGTGCAAAGCTGGTTCACCTGCCGCGAATCTTTGTTGACGGTGGTTGGCGTGAACCGGGAATTACTGATTACTGAACAACTGCTGACCTGGGAGCGATACATGCAACCGGGTGCTATCCTTCCTTCTCCACATCTTTAAGAGTGTCTGTATGTTTCTGGTCGACTCACATTGCCATCTTGATGGCCTGGATTATCACTCCCTGCACGAAAGCGTCGATGACGTTCTGGCAAAAGCGGCCGCGAGGGACGTGAAGTTCTTCCTCGCCGTTGCCACCACGCTTGACGGCTATCGGGGGATGCGCGAACTGGTTGGCGAGCGCGAAAATGTTGCCTTCTCCTGCGGTGTTCATCCGCTTAATCAGGAAGAAGAGTACGATGTCGAAGCGCTCCGCCGTCTGGCCGCTGAGCCTGGCGTCGTCGCCATGGGCGAAACCGGGCTGGACTATTTTTACACGCCGGAAACGAAGTCACGCCAGCAGGAATCCTTCCGTAACCATATCCGCATCGGGCGTGAACTCAATAAACCTGTGATCGTCCATACGCGTGATGCGCGTGCGGATACGCTGGCGATTCTGTCTGAGGAGAAAGTGACAGAATGTGGCGGAGTACTACACTGTTTTACAGAGGATCGGGAAACGGCCGGAAAGCTGCTGGACATGGGCTTCTATATCTCTTTCTCCGGGATTGTGACGTTCCGTAATGCAGAGCAGCTACGTGATGCCGCGCGCTATGTCCCTTTAGATCGGATGCTGGTTGAGACAGATTCACCTTATCTGGCGCCTGTTCCGCATCGGGGGAAGGAGAATCAACCCGCAATGACGCGCGATGTAGCAGAATACATGGCGGTATTAAAAGGTGTTTCGGTGGAAGAGCTGGCTGTGGCAACCACGAAAAACTTTGCTGATTTGTTCCATATCTCACCTTCACGCCTGCAATCTGACTGATAATCATAGGTTATTTTAAAGCTCGTAATTAATCCTGTAAGCGAGTAAAGTGCTCCGCCATAAAAAGGGCGGAGTATGTCGTTTTTGCAACAATCAGACATGAGTTATGTAAATTTTTGAAAGTTTTCACGCCATCTCTCTTTGAAACGTGATAGCCGTCAAACAAACTTTCTTCTATTT
>DALYUA010000103.1:0-9069 GCA_031993245.1 Buttiauxella sp.
AACAGGCTAAAAACACCCTTATTAATGCCGCTATTGCTCAGTTTGGCGAATACGGCCTGCATGCCACCACGCGTGATATCGCCGCTCTTGCCGGGCAAAACATCGCGGCCATCACCTATTATTTCGGCTCTAAAGAAGAGCTCTATATGGCCTCGGCCCAGTGGATTGCAGATTTCATCAGCCACAACTTCCAGCCGCATGTGCAAAGTGCCGAGGCCATCCTTAGCCAGCCGGAACTGGACAAAGCGCAAATCCGCGAGCTTATTCACACCGCCTGCCGCCATATGATTAGCCTGCTCACCGCCGATGAGACGCTGAACCTGAGCAAGTTTATTTCGCGCGAGCAGCTTTCGCCTACGCCTGCCTACCAGCTTATTCACGACCGGGTGATTGCGCCGATGCATGCGCATCTCACAAACCTGGTAGGCAGCTACACAGGCCGCGATCCGTTAGATACCGAAACCATTTTGCACACTCACGCTCTGCTCGGACAGGTGCTTGCCTTCCGCTTAGGGCGCGAGACAATTTTATTACGCACCGGCTGGACGACGTTCGACAAAGCCTGCGTACAGCAAATCAGCGATGTGGTGCTAAGCCACATCGATTTCATCCTGCAGGAATTGTCTGTTGAGCGAGGAAAAGCGTGCGATGAAAAATAAAAAACCCATCGTTATCGTGATAGTGATTATTGCGCTACTGGCTGTCTGCGCTGGCGGCTGGCTGTGGTATCAAAGCGAGCGGGAAACGCCGCTGACGCTCTACGGCAACGTAGATATTCGTACCGTCAATATGAGCTTTCGCGCGGGCGGGCGCCTTGCCACGCTGAAAGTGGATGAAGGCGACGCAGTTAAGGCCGGAGAAACCCTTGGCGAGCTGGACAAAGGGCCTTATCAGAACGCCTTGCAGCAGGCGGAAGCCAACGTTGCGGCCGCCCAGGCTAAATTCGAGCTGGTAATTGCGGGCTACCGCGATGAAGAAATTTCCCAGGCCGCGGCGCAGGTCAATCAGGCCCAGGCCGCTTACGACTATGCGCAGAACTTTTATCAGCGCCAGCAGGGATTATGGGCCAGACGCGTGGTTTCTGCTAACGATCTGGAAAACGCCCGCTCCGCAAGCAGCCAGGCCAAAGCCACGTTAAAAGCCGCACAGGACAAGCTCAGCCAGTACCGTACCGGTAACCGCCCGCAGGAAATCGCTCAGGCGCAGGCCAGCCTGCAACAGGCCAAAGCACAGCTCGCCCAGGCGCAACTGGATTTACAGGACACCACGCTTATCGCCCCTTCCGATGGCACGATACTGACCCGCGCCGTTGAGCCCGGCAGCATGCTGAACGCCGGAAGCACGGTGCTGACGCTTTCCCTCACGCGTCCGGTCTGGGTGCGAGCCTATGTGAATGAAGTCAGCCTGAACAAAGCGCTGCCCGGCACGGAAGTACAGGTTTATACCGACGGGCGGCCCGATAAACCTTATCGCGGCAAAATAGGTTTCGTTTCCCCGACCGCTGAATTCACGCCGAAAACGGTTGAGACGCCCGATCTGCGCACCGATTTAGTCTATCGCCTGCGCATTATCGTCACTGACGCAGATGACTCGCTGCGCCAGGGCATGCCGGTCACCGTCAGCTTTAACAATGGAACGCAGCATGAGCAGCAGTGACGGCATCATCCGCCTGCACGGGCTGATGAAAAGCTTTCCGGGGCTGGATAAGCCTGCCGTAGCAAGCCTTGACTGTGAAATCCACGCAGGCGAGGTCACCGGCCTGGTTGGGCCGGACGGCGCGGGGAAAACCACATTAATGCGCATGCTGGCGGGTCTGCTTAAACCAACCGAGGGAAGCGCGGACGTCATCGGACTGGACCCTGTGAAAGACGACCGCGCCCTGCACGCCGCGCTGGGTTACATGCCGCAAAAATTTGGGCTGTATGAAGACTTAACGGTGATGGAAAACCTCACGCTTTACGCCGACCTGCGTGGCGTGACGGGCGAAGAGCGCGAAACAACGTTTAAGCGCTTGCTGGAGTTTACCTCTCTCGGGCCTTTCACTTCGCGCCTTGCCGGAAAGCTTTCCGGCGGCATGAAGCAAAAGCTTGGTCTTGCCTGCACGCTGGTCGGCCAGCCAAAAGTTCTGCTGCTTGATGAGCCGGGCGTGGGCGTAGATCCTATTTCCCGCCGCGAGCTGTGGCAGATGGTGCATGAGCTGGCGGGCGAAGGGATGCTGATTTTATGGAGCACCTCCTATCTCGACGAAGCCGAACAGTGCCGCGAGGTGCTGCTGATGAACGAAGGTGAGCTGCTTTATCATGGCGCGCCGAAGGAGCTGACGCAGAAGATGGCCGGGCGTTCGCTATTGGTGAGCCACGGCGAAGAAAACAACCGCAAGCTGCTGCAACGGGCGCTGAAACTACCGCAGGTGAGCGATGGTGTGATCCAGGGGCGATCGGTGCGGCTGATCCTCGCCAAAGACGCCAGCACGGAAGCGCTGACGGAGGCGCTAAAACTGCCTCCCGACCATATCACGCAAACCGAGCCGCGATTTGAAGATGCGTTTATCGACCTGTTAGGCGGCGCAGGGGAACAGGAGTCGCCGCTCGGTAAAATTCTGCATACCGTTGAAGGCAGTCCCGAAGAAACGGTGATTGAAGCCAAACAGTTAACCAAAAAATTTGGTGATTTTACCGCCACCGACCATGTGGATTTTACCGTACAACGCGGCGAAATCTTCGGGCTGCTCGGGCCAAACGGCGCGGGGAAATCCACCACCTTTAAGATGATGTGCGGCCTGCTGGTGCCAACCTCCGGACAAGCGCTGGTGCTGAATATGGATTTAAAAACCGGCTCAGGCAAGGCGCGACAGCGCCTGGGCTATATGGCACAAAAATTCTCGCTATATGGCAACCTGACGGTGGAACAAAATCTGCGCTTTTTCTCCGGCGTGTACGGTTTACGCGGCAAGCAGCAGGAAGCAAAGATCCGCAGCATGAGCGAGGCGTTTAACCTCCAGCCAATATTTAACAGCTCGACGGATTCCCTGCCGCTCGGTTTTAAGCAGCGCCTGGCGCTGGCCTGCTCGCTAATGCACGAGCCGGATATTCTTTTTCTCGATGAGCCGACCTCGGGCGTTGACCCCATCACCCGCCGCGAATTCTGGCTGCACATCAACAGCATGGTCGAAAAAGGCGTGACGGTAATGGTCACCACGCACTTTATGGACGAGGCGGAATACTGCGACCGCATAGGGCTTGTGTATCGCGGAAAGCTCATCGCCAGCGGCACGCCGGACGATCTCAAGCAGCAGGCGGCGGACGACGTGCAAACCGACCCGACCATGGAACAGGCATTTATCACGCTGATACACGAGTGGGATAAGGAGCATGAAGATGAGCGAGCATAATCAGATTCTCTCCTGGCGGCGGGTACGCGCCCTGTGCGTGAAGGAAACGCGGCAGATTGTGCGCGACCCAAGCAGTTGGTTAATTGCCGTCGTGATCCCCTTGCTGCTGCTGTTTATCTTCGGTTATGGGATCAATCTCGATTCCAGCCGCCTGCACGTGGGCGTCCTGCTGGAGCAGCAAAGCGAGGAAGCGCTGGACTTCGCCCATACCATCAGCGCCTCGCCCTATATCCAGCCCACCATCAGCGACAATCGCCATAAGCTGGTTCAGCTTATGCAGGCCGGGAAAATTCGCGGCATGGTAATTATCCCAACCGACTTTGCGCAGAACATGGCGCGTGCGGGCGCAACCGCGCCTGTTCAGGTCATCACCGACGGCAGCGAACCGAACACCGCGAACTTTGTACAGGGCTACATGGAAGGGATCTGGCAGATCTGGCAACAGCAGCGTGCAGAGGATCGAGGGGAAAGCTTTGAACCCTTGATCGACGTGCAGCTGCGCTACTGGTTTAACCCTGCGGCCATCAGCCAGCATTTTATTATTCCGGGGGCGATAACCATCATTATGACGGTCATCGGCGCCATCCTGACTTCGCTGGTCGTCGCGCGTGAATGGGAGCGCGGGACGATGGAAGCATTGCTCTCAACCCAGGTCACACGCACCGAACTGTTGCTATGCAAGCTGCTGCCCTATTACGTGCTCGGCATGCTGGCGATGCTGCTGTGTATGCTGGTGTCGGTTTTTATTCTCGGCGTACCTTACCGCGGGTCGCTGCTGCTGTTATTCCTCATCACCAGCCTGTTTTTGCTCAGCACGCTTGGCATGGGCCTGCTGATTTCCACTATCACCCGTAACCAGTTTAACGCAGCCCAGGTGGCGCTGAACGCCGCGTTTTTGCCGTCAATTATGCTGTCAGGCTTTATCTTCCAGATTGACAGCATGCCCGCGATTATCCGCGCGGTGACCTATGTGATACCCGCACGCTACTTCGTCAGCACGCTGCAAAGCCTGTTTCTGGCGGGAAATATCGCCACGGTGCTGGTGGTCAACGTGCTGTTTTTAATCGCCTCAGCGGTGATGTTTATCGGCCTGACGGCGCTGAAAACCAAACGTCGTCTTGATTAAGGGAAAGCCATGTTTCATCGACTATGGACATTGATTCGCAAAGAGCTGCAATCTCTGCTGCGCGAACCACAAACCCGCGCCATTCTCATTGCGCCGGTCATCATACAGGTCGTGCTGTTCCCCTTTGCCGCAACGCTTGAAGTGACCAACGCGACCATTGCGATTTATAACGAGGATAACGGCAGCCATTCCGTGGAGCTGACGCAGCGTTTTGCGCGTGCAAAAGCCTTTAACCACGTGCTGCTGTTAAAGAGCCCGCAGGAAATACAGCCGACCATCGACAACCAAAAGGCGCTGTTGCTGATCCGCTTCCCGGCAGATTTCTCGCGCAACCTGGTAAGCAACCAGCCCGCAAAACTGCAAATCATTCTGGATGGGCGTAACTCTAACAGCGCCCAGATTGCCGCCAATTATCTGCAGCAGATTGTGAAGAACTACCAGCAGGAATTGGTGAGCGGGCAGCCAAAGCCGAATAACAGCGAGCTGGTGGTGCGTAACTGGTATAACCCAAATCTGGATTACAAATGGTTTGTGGTGCCGTCGCTTATCGCCATGATAACGACCATCGGGGTGATGATTGTCACCTCGCTGTCGGTTGCCCGCGAGCGCGAGCAGGGTACGCTCGATCAGCTTCTGGTATCGCCGCTTGCTACCTGGCAGATTTTCGTCGGCAAAGCTATACCTGCGCAAATTGTCGCTATCGGGCAGGCCACTATCGTGCTGGGCGTGGGGATTTGGGGCTATCACATTCCCTTCTCCGGATCGGTGCTGCTGTTCTACTTCACGATGCTGATTTACGGGTTATCTTTGGTAGGCTTTGGGCTGCTTATCTCCGCGCTGTGCTCAACGCAGCAGCAGGCGTTTATCGGGGTGTTTGTCTTTATGATGCCGGCGATATTGCTTTCGGGTTACGTTTCCCCGGTGGAGAACATGCCGGTGTGGCTGCAGGATATAACCTGGATAAACCCTATCCGGCATTTCACCGACATTACGAAACAGATTTACCTGAAGGATGCGAGCTTTGACATTGTGTGGGGAAGCGTATGGCCGCTGCTGGTGATTGCGACCATCACTATATCAGCGGCGTACTGGATGTTTCGCCGCAAAATTGCCTGATTTGTCTTTGGCAAGCAGGGAATAAACGGCAGGTCCGGCAATCATCACCAGGCCTGCTGCTGCGATAAGCAGATTGCTTTCTACCACGCGAGACAGCAGCCACAGAGCAATCATCGCCGAGCCGAAGTACCAGGTGGTGGTTAACTCTTCGAGAAAGTCGCCGATGTCACGCAGTTTGCCGCTATGGAAGCGTTGCAGGGCGAACATCGCAATAACCGTTGCCACATAGAGAACACACAGACCCACGCCTACCGGGATAAGGGCCTGCGTTTTCCAGCCTGTCAGCAATGCAACCACTACCATAAAATGCAGCATAATCTGCCAACAAGTCAGGCCGGTTGTCACCTGCACGCGCTGTTGCCACTTCATGTTTTCACTCCTGGCATATTTTTTCCTGTCTTTGAGAGTACGCCAGTGTACGGAAAATTCCGCAACCCGCCCTCTTTTTGTGACAAAGACTACACTTTATTTACACCAGGAAAACAAAAAGACCGGGAGCGGCATGGCACATCAGACTCCGCGCTTTTCATTTAAAGTGCTCACGATAAATACACACAAGGGCTTCACCACTTTTAACCGACGATTTATTCTGCCGGAACTTCGGGATGCGGTGCGTACGGTAGCGGCAGATATCGTCTGCCTTCAGGAGGTGATGGGCGCGCACGAGGCCCATTCAGTGCGCTTCGAAAACTGGCCTGAAACCAGCCACTATGAGTTTCTGGCCGATACCGTATGGAACGATTTCGCCTATGGGCGCAACGCCGTTTACCCGGAAGGGCATCACGGCAACGCCGTCCTTTCCCGCTTCCCCATCACCCAGTTTGATAATCGTGATATCTCCGTGGACGGCCATGAAAAACGAGGCATGCTGCATTGTCAGATGACCGTGCCAGACCAGAGCATTCGTGTGCACATTATTTGCGTTCATCTTGGGCTGCGTGAAGAACATCGCCAGGCACAGCTGAATATGCTGTGCCGGCTGGTTAATGGGCTGCCCGAAGGGGAGCCCGTGGTGGTTGCCGGTGATTTTAACGACTGGCGGCAAAAGGCGAACCATCTGCTAAAAAATGAAGCCGGACTGGATGAGGTTTTTACCCGCGCCTATGGTCGCCCGGCCCGCACTTTTCCGGCAGGACTGCCGCTTTTACGCCTGGACAGGATTTACGTCAAACATGCTCACGTTAGCGCCCCCTCAGCTCTCAATTTGCGTCACTGGCGTCATCTGTCCGATCATGCCCCGCTCGCCGTGGAGATCCATATATGAAAAATAACTGGCGCGACGGCAACCGCATCGAGCTACTGGAGAACGGCGATGAGTTTTTTCCGGCAGTATTTGAAGCGATCGGTAACGCGCGTAATACGGTAATACTCGAAACCTTTATCTGGTTTGAAGACGAGGTTGGCAAGCAGCTTCACAAGGTTATTCTGAACGCGGCCAAACGTGGCGTAAGCGTTGATGTGCTGCTGGATGGCTACGGCTCTCCCGATTTAAGCGATGAGTTTGTCAGCCAGCTCACCAGCGCCGGGGTTAAGTTCCGCTATTACGATCCCCGCCCGCCGCTTTTCGGCATGCGCACCAACGTGTTCCGCCGGATGCACCGCAAGCTGGTGGTAGTGGATGGCCGCCTCGCCTTTGTGGGCGGTATTAACTACTCCGCCGAGCATATGATTGATTACGGTCCTGAGGCGAAGCAGGATTATGCCGTCAGGGTTGAAGGCCCGGTGGTGGATGATATAGCAGGCTTTGTGGTCTCTAACCTGCCGGGGCACGAAATTCCGCGTCGCTGGTGGGACCGCCGCCGTCATCAGGCGCAGGACAATCCGTTGCCGGGCGAGGCGCAGGCGCTGTTTGTCTGGCGCGATAACGATCGGCACCGGGACGATATTGAACGCTACTACCTGAAGATGCTGAGCAATGCGAAACAGGAAGTCATTATCGCTAACGCCTATTTCTTCCCCGGCTACCGGCTGTTGCACGCCATGCGCAACGCCGCCCGCCGCGGCGTAAAGGTTAAGCTCATCGTTCAGGGCGAGCCGGATATGCCTATCGTGAAGGTTGGCGCCCGCCTGCTCTATAACTATCTGGTGAAAGGCGGCGTCGAGGTCTATGAATACCTGCGCAGACCGCTGCACGGCAAAGTAGCGCTGATGGACGATCACTGGGCTACCGTCGGATCCAGCAATCTTGATCCACTGAGCCTCTCTCTCAACCTGGAAGCGAACCTGATCGTCTACGATCTGAATTTCAATCAGCAGCTACGTGAAAACCTTACTCAGTTAATCAGCGAAGATTGTCAGCAGGTGGATGAAACCCTGATACCCAAACGCACATGGTGGAACCTGGGCAAAAGCGTGGTGGTATTCCACTTTTTACGTCACTTCCCCGCCCTGGTAGGCTGGCTGCCTGCGCATACCCCGCACCTGTCGCTGGTAGAGCCGCCCGTACAGCCTGAGATGGAGACGCAGGACCGGGTAGATTCCGATAACGAGGGAGTAAAACTGTAATGGCGCATGCACATCCTAAATGGCGTAAGGCAAAGAAAATCCTCACCTGGCTGTTTTTTATCGCTGTGATTGTGCTGCTGGTGGTTTATGCCCAGAAAGTTGACTGGCAGGAGGTCTGGAAAGTTATCCGCGGCTACAATCGCATTGCGCTCTTTAGCGCCGTGGGATTAGTTATTGTGAGCTATCTGCTCTATGGCTGTTACGATCTGCTGGGGCGGGCCTACTGCGGCCATAAGCTGGCTAAACGGCAGGTTATGCTGGTCTCTTTTATCTGCTACGCCTTTAACCTGACGCTCAGCACCTGGGTCGGCGGGATCGGCATGCGCTACCGGCTCTATTCGCGTCTTGGCCTGCCCGGCAGCACCATCACGCGCATCTTCTCTTTGAGTATCTCCACCAACTGGCTTGGATACATTTTGCTGGGCGGGGTGATCTTTACCGTCGGCGTAGTGAAGCTGCCTGACCACTGGTATATCGATCAGACTACGCTGCGCATTATTGGCATCGTGCTGCTGGCTATTATTGTGACCTACCTGTGGTTCTGCGCTTTTGCCAAACATCGCCATATGACGGTGAAAGGACAAAAACTGGTGCTGCCGTCGTTTAAATTCGCCATTGCGCAGATGATCATCTCCAGCGCCAACTGGATGGCGATGGGGGCCATTATCTGGCTGCTTCTGGGGCAGGAGGTGAACTACTTCTTCGTGCTGGGCGTGCTGCTGGTAAGCAGTATCGTTGGGGTTATTGTGCATATCCCGGCGGGCATCGGGGTTCTGGAAGCGGTATTTATCGCGCTGCTGGCCGGGGAACACACCAGTCATGGCGCCATTATCGCCGCCCTGCTCGCCTACCGTTTGCTCTACTTTATTGCCCCGCTGCTGCTGGCTATTGTCTGTTATCTGGCGCTCGAAAGCCGGGCGAAAAAGCTACG
>DALYUA010000104.1:0-9031 GCA_031993245.1 Buttiauxella sp.
GCTGGCTTACGATCTCGATGCCATTGCTGAGCGTGGCCGCATTGATAAAAACTGGATCAAACGCCTGCCTGATAACTCAGCGCCATACACCTCCACTATCGTGTTCCTGGTGCGCAAAGGTAACCCGAAACAGATTCATGACTGGAACGATCTGATTAAACCAGGCGTTTCCGTTATTACCCCGAATCCAAAAAGCTCCGGCGGCGCCCGCTGGAATTATCTCGCTGCGTGGGGCTATGCCCTGCACCACAACAATAACGACCAGGCGAAAGCCCAGGACTTTGTCAAAGCGCTGTTTAAAAACGTAGAGGTGCTGGACTCCGGCGCGCGTGGCTCAACCAATACTTTTGTGGAACGCGGTATCGGTGACGTGCTGATCGCCTGGGAAAACGAAGCGCTACTGGCAACCAACGAGCTGGGCAAAGACCAGTTCGAGATCGTAACGCCTGGCGAATCTATCCTGGCTGAACCTACCGTTTCCGTTGTCGACAAAGTGGTTGAGAAGAAAGGCACTCAGAAAGTAGCCGAAGAGTATCTGAAGTACCTTTATTCCCCGGAAGGTCAGGAAATTGCCGCAAAGAATTACTATCGCCCACGTAATGCGGACGTAGCGAAGAAATACGAAAATGCCTTTCCGAAGCTGAAACTCTATACCATTGACGAAGAGTTCGGCGGCTGGACGAAAGCTCAGAAAGAGCATTTCTCGAACGGCGGCACCTTCGATCAAATCAGCAAGCGTTAATTCAGATGGCCCCCCTTCGGGGCCTTTTAATTACGGGTCCTTGCCAGCAAAATTTACATTACTACCGCTCCGCCGTAGACTGCTGAAAAAATCTACCGGAGACAGGTATGTCGCATTGGTTTAGCCACCCTTTGTTTCTCCCCACGCTGATTATCCTTATTACCATCACGCTCTGGGCTACGTCCGTACTCCCCGAATACCTTACGGCGCTGCTGTTCTTTGCCGTAGCAATGGTGGCAAAAATCGCCCCGGCCGAAGTTATTTTCAGCGGCTTTGCCTCTTCGGCTTTCTGGCTGGTATTCAGCGGGTTTGTTCTGGGAATTGCTATCCGCAAAACCGGTCTTGCGGATCGGGCTGCAAGGGTGATTGCTGCAAATCTGACAGATTCCTGGCTGCGAATGGTCGGGAGCGTCGTGTTACTCAGCTATGCGCTCGCTTTTGTTATGCCTTCAAATATGGGGCGTATCGCTCTGCTGATGCCGATTGTGGCGGCGTTGGCGAAACGCTCCGGTATTGTGGATGGGTCGCGGGCCTGGTTTGGCCTGGCGCTGGCCGTCGGCTTCGGTACTTTCCAGCTTTCCGCTACGATCCTGCCTGCCAACGTGCCTAATCTGGTGATGAGCGGGGCGGCTGAAGGCGCTTATGGCATTCATCTCAACTATCTTCCTTATCTCTGGCTGCACACGCCGGTGCTCGGGATTTTAAAAGGGCTGATTCTTATCGGTCTGATTTGCTGGCTCTTTCCCGGTAAGCCTCATGCTCCCGATAAAATTGACCGACCTGGTCCCATGAGTGGTGATGAGAAACGTCTGGCCTGGCTGCTTGCGGCGGTATTGACGCTTTGGGTTAGTGAAAGTCTGCACGGCATTGGTCCGGCCTGGGTGGGCCTTGTTGCCGCCTGTATTACGCTGCTGCCGCGTATTGGTTTTATCACCAGCGAAGAATTTGCAAGCGGGGTTAATGTGCGCACCTGCTTCTACGTGGCAGGGATTCTGGCTCTGGCTTCTACGGTGACGGAAACCGGGTTGGGCAGCATGATGGGAGAAAAGCTACTCGCTGTAATGCCGCTTGATGCCGAGCGTCCGTTTACCAGTTTTGTCGCTCTGACGGGTATCACCAGCCTGTTGAACTTCATCGTTACGGCAAACGGTGTTCCGGCGCTCTATACCACCTTTGCAGATAGTTTTTCGCAGGCAACGGGGTTCCCGCTGTTATCGGTGATTATGGTGCAGGTACTGGGATATTCAACGCCGCTGTTGCCGTATATGGCTTCGCCAATCGTGGTGGCAATGGCGTTAGGGAAGGTGCCTGCAAAAGCCGGGCTTAAGCTCTGCCTGGCGCTGGCGGTAGTGACGTTTGTGGTGTTGATGCCGCTGGATTACGGTTGGTTCAGGCTGACAGGCTCGCTATAAAAAAGGCTCCGCTTGCGGAGCCTTTTCATCTTCCTGCGTTAATTACGCTTTTTTAGCTTCAGCAGCAGCTTTAACGATAACCGCGAAAGCGTCAGCTTTCAGGGAAGCGCCACCAACCAGCGCGCCGTCGATGTCCGGCTGAGCAAACAGCTCGGCTGCATTTTTATCGTTAACGGAACCGCCGTACTGGATGATGACTTGTTCAGCCACTTTCGCATCGGCTTTAGCGATGTGATCGCGGATAAATTTGTGAACCGCCTGAGCCTGAGCTGGGGTGGCTGATTTACCAGTACCGATTGCCCATACTGGTTCGTAAGCGATAACCACGCCTTCGAAAGCCGCCGCGCCCTGAGTTTTCAGAACGGCATCAATCTGACGAGCACAAACTTCTTCAGTTTTACCCGCTTCGTTTTCTGCTTCGGTTTCGCCGATGCACAGAACTGGCGTCAGGCCGACTTGTTTCAGCACGGCGAATTTCTTCGCGATCAGTTCGTCAGATTCAGCGTGATAAGTACGACGCTCGGAGTGGCCGATGATGATGTATTTAGCACCGATATCTTTGAGCATCTCGGCGGACACTTCGCCGGTGAATGCACCAGACAGGTTAACGTCAACGTTCTGGGCGCCAAGCACAATGTGGCTACCGGAAGCTGCATGTTTTGCAAGGTCCAGGTACATGGCAGGAGGGGCAATCGCTACGCCGCAACCGTCAACGCCAGACAGTTCTTTGCGCAGGCCGGCGATTAGCTCGTTAACCATGTGCTTGCTGCCGTTC
This sequence comes from Buttiauxella sp., assembly GCA_031993245.1. Taxonomy (GTDB): domain Bacteria; phylum Pseudomonadota; class Gammaproteobacteria; order Enterobacterales; family Enterobacteriaceae; genus Dryocola. Next base: position 2,930 of record DALYUA010000104.1, read on the forward strand.
AGTTTCCAGTTACCCATCACTAAAGGATGTCGCATTTTAATTCTCCACAAGGTCATGCAAATAAAAGAATGGCTGCCTTCAGGGCAGCGTGGTCTGTGAAACAGTATAGAGACTCGGGGGGCTAAAGGCTTTGCTTTTTGTCATTTAATCGCCGGTGTTTAGCGATTCAGAAAGCGTAAGCTTAATCGGTTCAACCGCGAAAGTTAGCCCTTTTTCGCCGTTATCCGCCACAACATAGCGCAACGCTCCTTCGTTCTGCGCAAAGTAGCGTTTATTTTTTCCGGCGCTCAGCAATTTGTTCACTCTTTCATGACTTTGCTGTTTAGAAAAGGTCGGGGTGAAACTGCGAAGCAGGGCGCTCATGTACTCCATCGCTCTGGCGCGGGCCGCTTTCTGTTCGGGCCCTTGAATCGGCAGCCACGTCATCTGGATAGATTTGATTTTTAACGTGCCGCGCTCCAGCGCCGTGGAGGCATAAAGATTTTCGTTGAGCTTGCTGGCCGCCCGCGTCAGGTTCGCCTTATCCCGGCTGGAGTCGATGGCGCGGAATTCGTTGATCGGCAGCTTCGGGTTATCGATATTAAATTTTTCGCGAAACTGTGTAATCGTCAGATCAAACGTGGGTGAGCCCGGCAGTAAATAAGGTGCGGCAGGTAAGCCAGGCGGCGTCTCCGAAGGCGGATCTGCCCGGCTCACCGCAACGGGCAGCGCGATCAGCACAAGGGTGCAGAGCAGATATTTCATCAACAACTTCTCCTGTCATTCATGGCACTGATTAAATCGGCAATCCGTTGGCTTGTCAAAACCCGGCACAGCCAGGGTACACTACGCCGCAAAACTTATAAGGACCTTATCATGACCATACAGCTTTGGCTGTTCTCTTTTAAAGGGCGCATTGGGCGTCGCGATTTCTGGATTTGGATTGGCGTCTGGATTGCCGGCCTGGCGATTTTATTTACCCTGGCCGGGGCAAAAATTATGCCTTACTCAACCGCCGGATTTTTTTTATCGGGATCATTGATTCCCACGGCTGCGGTTATCGTCAAACGCCTGCACGATCGTAATAAGAAAGGCTGGTGGGCGCTGCTGTTTATTCCGGCATGGTTGCTGCTGGCGGGTAACTGGGAGGTGTTTGGCAGCGTGGCGCAGTGGGGCCTGGGGCGCTTCATCCCGACGCTGATTCTGGTGATGATGATCATGGACCTGGGCGCGTTTGTCGGCACCCAGGGCGAGAACAGATTCGGCAAAGAGACAAATGAAGTAAAATACCGCTGAGTTTACCAGTAATGTTCTGCGGTCATATGGCCCGGACGACGACGCAAATGTTTGCTCATCTGCCGGGTATCTTTCAGCAATTGCTGGGTATCGCGCACCATTTGCGGATTGCCGCACAGCATCACGTGGCTGGTTTCAATATCCATAGGCAGCCCAACCGCCGCTTCCAGCTCGCCGCTTTCAATTAATGCAGGAACGCGTCCGGTTAGCGTACCGGCAATAGTTTCCCGGCTGACCACGGTCTGAATACGTAATTTGCCGCCATAGCGCTGCTGCAGCTCCTGCATTAACGGCAGATAGCTGAGGTCGTTGGCATAACGCACGGCGTGCAGTAAAACGATATTCTCGAAACGTTCGAGATCTTTGCCTTCCTGCAGAATGGAAAGGTAGGGGCCAAGCGCTGTACCGGTAGCCAGCATCCACAGCGTTTTGCAGTCCGGGATCTCTTCCAGAACAAAGAACCCGGCGGGTTCACTCACTATCATTACTTCATCATCCGGTTGCATAACATGCAGGCGTGGGCTGAGCTTACCTTCCGGCACGTTAACCAGATAAAATTCGAGATTGGGATTGCCCGGCGCGTTGACGTAGGAATAGGCGCGCTGCACGCGTTCGCCATCAATTTCCAGGCCAAGCTTGGTAAACTGCCCGGCGGTAAACGGGGCGACTGGAGCCTGAACCGTGAGGCTGAAAAGAGAATCGGTCCAGTGCTGAACCTGCGTAACTTTACCTTTAACCCAATCCGCCATGTTGTGCTCCTGTTGTTGCTCTTGCCTTATCTTCACCAGAATAGTGAAAGATTTCCAGCCCGTGCGGGCCGGAAAGCTCAATCAGACAAACGGCAGTCTTACAGAATATGGACCTGCACGTTCGGGTCTTTACGGTCGAGATAATGGATAGATTTAATGCGGCGAATAGTGCGTGATTTGCCGCGAATCAGCAGAGTTTCTGTTGTCGCCATATTGCCTTTACGGGTGATACCGTCGAGCAGATCGCCTTTGGTGATGCCGGTGGCCGAAAAGACGACGTTATCGTTGCGCGCCATATCGTCCAGTTGCAGAACCTTTCCGGCTTCAATGCCCATTGCTTTGCAGCGCTCTAATTCTTGCTCGCCGATGCGACGGTTTTCTTCGCTGTCGCCTTTAACATGATGACGAGCCAGCAGGCGTCCTTGCATATCGCCATCCAGCGCGCGGATAACCGCTGCGGAAATTACGCCTTCAGGCGCGCCACCGATGCCGTACATTACATCTACTTCGCTGTCCGGCATGCAGGTCAGAATCGATGCCGCAACGTCACCGTCGGGAATAGCGAACACGCGCACGCCAAGTTTCTGCATTTCGGCAATTGTCGCGTCGTGGCGCGGTTTAGCAAGGATGGTGACGGTAAGTTCGCTGAGCGGCTTGTTAAGCGCAATGGCAACGTTATGCAGGTTTTGCGCCAGAGAAAGGTTGAGATCGATAACGCCTCGCGCGCCGGGTCCGACAATCAACTTTTCCATATACATATCGGGCGCATTCAGAAAGCTGCCTTTATCGCCGACGGCCAGCACCGCCAGCGCGTTGGCCTGGCCCATCGCTGTCATGCGGGTGCCTTCTATGGGGTCAACGGCAATATCCACCGCATCGCCTTGTCCGGTCCCCACTTTCTCACCGATATAGAGCATCGGCGCTTCGTCGATTTCCCCTTCGCCAATCACAATCTGGCCGTCGATATTGACCTGATTAAGCATGATGCGCATAGCATGAACGGCCGCTCCGTCAGCGGTATTCTTGTCGCCACGGCCCAGCCATTTATAACCGGCAAGCGCTGCAGCTTCCGTTACGCGGGAAAATTCGATCGCAAGTTCTCGTTTCATTACATACTCATTTAGCAAGCTCAATTGCGACGGAGTGTAGCACAGGCGGGAGATAGCCGGGAAAACCATGGTCTGGGAAGGGGCATAAAAGGGCCCCGTTCGGGGCCCTGGAAAGAGGGTTAATCTTTGTCGAGCTCTTCCCATGCAAGCGCGCGTTTAACCGCTTTTTTCCAACCTGCGTAACGGAAATTGCGCTCGGTGGTTTCGATACCCGGTCGGAACTCTTTTTCGATAACGGCTTTCTCGCTCACTTCATCTAAGTTCTGCCAGAAGCCAACCGCCAGACCTGCCAGATAAGCGGCGCCCAGAGCTGTTACTTCACGTACTTCAGGACGCTCTACGCGAGTGCCAAGGATGTCGGACTGGAACTGCATCAGGAAGTTGTTGGCAACCGCACCGCCGTCCACACGTAATGCATGCAGACGAATACCTGAGTCTGCCTGCATCGCTTCGAGCACATCGCGGGTTTGATAAGCGATGGACTCCAGCGTAGCGCGGATGATGTGGTTAGAATTTACTCCACGCGTCAGGCCGAAAATCGCGCCGCGTGCATACGGATCCCAGTAAGGCGCGCCAAGACCGGTAAATGCAGGGACAACGTAAACGCCGTTGGTATCTTTTACTTTGGTTGCGAAATATTCGGAGTCAAAGGCGTCGCTTATCAGCTTCATTTCGTCGCGCAGCCACTGAATGGATGCGCCAGCCATAAATACCGCGCCTTCCAGGGCATAGTTCACTTCACCGCGTGGGCCGCAAGCGATAGTTGTCAGCAAACCGTGGCTTGAGGAGACGGCTTTCTCGCCGGTATTCATCAGCATAAAGCAGCCGGTGCCGTAGGTGTTTTTCGCCATGCCCTCTTTCACGCAAAGCTGGCCAAACAGCGCTGCCTGCTGGTCGCCTGCGATACCGGCAATCGGAATACGCGTGCCGCCTTTACCACCGATGTTGGTCTGGCCGTAAACTTCGGAAGACTTGCGGACCTGTGGCAGCATGGCGCGTGGGATATCCAGCGCGTCCAGCATTTTGTCATCCCAGTCCAGATCGTGGATGTTGAATAACATGGTACGCGAGGCGTTGGTATAATCGGTCACATGTACGCGACCCTGAGTCATCTTCCAGATAAGCCAGGTGTCTACCGTACCGAACAGCAGTTCGCCACGACGAGCGCGCTCGCGTGAGCCTTCCACATGGTCGAGGATCCACTTCACTTTGGTGCCGGAAAAGTACGGGTCAACCACCAGACCGGTAGTTTTACGCACATACTCCTCCATGCCGTCACGCTTAAGCTGCTCGCAGATTTCCGCCGTGCGGCGGCACTGCCAGACAATAGCGTTATAAATCGGTTTGCCGGTTTCGCGTTCCCAGACAATCGCGGTTTCACGCTGGTTAGTAATACCAATCGCGGCAATCTGATCGGAGCTGATATCGGCTTTCGCCAGCACTTCTACCAGCGTGGAGCTTTGGGAGGCCCAGATTTCCATCGGATCGTGCTCAACCCAGCCAGGCTTAGGATAGATTTGCTCGAATTCACGCTGTGACACGCTGACGATATTGGCGTCATGATCCAGGACGACGGCTCGGGAGCTGGTGGTGCCCTGGTCGAGCGCGACGATGTACTTTTTTTCAGTAGTCATAAGGTTGTCCCGAAGTCAGTGTTGCTTAAGAAGCATTTTGTTGTGTTGATGCGGCTGTCGTTTTCTCTTCAACGTCTTCACAAACGTCACACGGCAAATGGCGACCGATCAATTTACGATACCCAAATGCGCCTAATACGGCACCCGTCAGCGGGCCAAAAATGGGTACCAGGAAGTAAGGAATATCTTTGCCGCCGGTAAAGGCAACTTCGCCCCAGCCTGCCAGCCAGGCGAAAATTTTTGGACCAAAATCACGCGCCGGGTTCATGGCAAAACCGGTCAGCGGACCCATTGATGCGCCGATCACCGCAATCAGTAAGCCTATCAGCAAAGGGGCCAGCGGCCCGCGTGGGATGCCGTTGCCATCGTCGGTCAGCGCCAAAATCAAACCCATCAGAATGGCGGTAATCACCATTTCTACGGCAAATGCCTGGCCAAAGTTAATGTGCGGGTTTGGATAGGTGGAAAAGATGCCGGCCAGATCCAGGCTTTCCACGCTGCCGCGAACCATGTGATGGGCCTGTTCGTAATCAAGGAACAGATTGTAATATAAGCCGTATACCAGCGCTGCGGCGCAGAATGCGCCTGCGACCTGGGACACAATAAACGGCAAGACTTTGCGTTTGTCAAAACAGGCGAACAGCCATAGCGCCACCGTGACGGCAGGGTTGAGATGCGCACCAGAAACGCCGGCGGTTAAGTAGATAGCCATTGCCACCCCTAAACCCCAGATGAAGCTGATTTCCCATTGTCCGAAGACGGCGCCTGCGACTTTTAAAGCGGCCACACATCCCACACCGAAGAAAATCAACAACGCGGTACCCATGAACTCTGCAATGCACTGGCCTTTTAAGGTTGGTGAAGCTGTCTGACTCATAGTAGGGTCCTGAAGGCAAAATTAATGGTTATTGTGATTTAAGCGTCCTTGCCACCCTTATGCCATGTAGGCATGGTGTTAATTTATCGTTAACGAACATAAACGAGAAATATCGAACTTAAAAACTGTGGCTTTCGTCATGAAAATGCGCGTTTGCGCGCTAAAAAATGAGCATTACCACATAGCGAGCGCAAGGGAATGGCACCATTTCTGTAACCTGTTTTTTAACAACTAACGGTTAAGACGCCTGACGTCTCTCGGTATATGCTGAAAAACGTCTTGTTAAGCAAAGAGCGCGGGAAGCCGCTGGACACGCGATGCGGGGCTACTTACAATCGGGGAAACGCTGCGTGGTGCGCATATGTTCACAAAGGCGTCGCCGGTAGCTCCGGGACGAGGATAGCCATCCATCAACGCCTTGCAATTCAGGAGAGATTTGACATGTCATTTGAAGTTTT
>DALYUA010000105.1:0-8956 GCA_031993245.1 Buttiauxella sp.
CGGCACAGGCCGCAGCCGTAGCCGTAGCTTATGGTATAATCCCTCTCGTTAACAATATTTACACTTTGACTTAGGTTATCTGCGAATGGCGCAACTCTATTTCTACTACTCGGCGATGAATGCCGGAAAATCCACGGCGTTACTTCAGTCTTCCTGGAATTACCAGGAAAGAGGTATGCGCACATTGGTCTATACCGCAGAAATTGATAATCGGTATGGCTCGGGGAAGGTAAGTTCTCGTATCGGCTTGTCATCGCCTGCGAAACTGTATAATCCTTCTACGTCGCTGTTTGATGATATACGTAATGAGCACGAACGTGCGCCCGTACATTGCGTTCTGGTGGATGAGAGCCAGTTCCTCACGCGTGAACAAGTCTATGCTTTATCAGACGTGGTGGATGAATTAGATATTCCCGTATTGTGCTACGGCCTGCGAACCGATTTCCGCGGAGAGCTGTTTAGCGGAAGCCAATATTTACTGGCCTGGTCAGATAAACTCGTTGAACTAAAAACTATCTGCTTTTGTGGCCGCAAAGCCAGCATGGTTTTACGACTGGACAGCGAAGGACGACCTTATAACCAGGGCGAGCAGGTAGTAATCGGTGGCAATGAGCGTTACGTCTCGGTTTGTCGCAAGCATTATAAAGATGCGCTACAGAAAGGATCCCTGCTGGCTATTCAGGGCGATTAGCATTGCGATAGGGTGATGTAAAACGTCAGGATAATACAGGCCATTTTGAGCAACTCTTTTTCTGAGGACATAAAAAAACCCGCCGAAGCGGGTTTTTAGCAGAGCCTGTCAATTAAGCGGTTTTCTTCGCTTTTTTGTCGGCTTTAACAGCGGGAGTCACTTCTTTAGCCGTTTCGCCTTCTGTGTACTCACGACCGTAGAACGTGTCCATCAGAATCTGTTTCAGCTCGGAGATCAGCGGGTAACGTGGGTTAGCACCGGTACACTGATCATCGAACGCATCTTCGGACAGCTTATCCACGTGGGCCAGGAAATCAGCTTCCTGAACACCAGCTTCGCGGATGGACTTAGGAATACCCAGTTCAGCCTTAATGCTATCCAGCCAGGCCAGCAGTTTCTCGATCTTAGCTGCGGTACGGTCGCCCGGCGCGCTCAGACCCAGGTGGTCTGCAATTTCAGCATAACGACGACGTGCCTGTGGGCGGTCGTACTGGCTAAAAGCAGTCTGCTTGGTTGGGTTATCATTCGCGTTGTAGCGGATAACGTTGGAGATCAGCAGGGCGTTCGCCAGACCGTGAGGAATGTGGAACTGAGAACCCAGTTTATGCGCCATTGAGTGGCACACGCCCAGGAAGGCGTTCGCAAAAGCGATGCCCGCAATGGTTGCAGCGTTATGAACACGCTCACGAGCGACCGGGTTTTTAGAGCCTTCGTTATAGGACGCTGGCAGGTTTTCTTTCAGCAGCTTCAGAGCTTGCAGCGCCTGGCCGTCAGAGAACTCGCTCGCCAGTACGGAAACGTAAGCTTCCAGCGCGTGGGTCACCGCATCCAGACCACCGAATGCGCACAGGGACTTAGGCATATCCATCACCAGGTTGGCATCAACGATCGCCATGTCCGGCGTCAGCGCGTAGTCAGCCAGCGGATATTTCTGACCCGTTGCGTCATCGGTTACAACCGCAAACGGCGTGACTTCAGAACCGGTACCTGAAGTGGTGGTGACGGCGATCATTTTCGCTTTCACGCCCATTTTCGGGAACTTGTAGATACGCTTACGGATATCCATAAAGCGCAGCGCCAGTTCTTCAAAGTGGGTTTCCGGATGTTCGTACATCACCCACATGATTTTCGCCGCATCCATTGGGGAACCGCCGCCCAGCGCGATAATCACGTCTGGTTTGAAAGAGTTCGCCAGCTCTGCGCCTTTACGTACCACGGACAGAGTCGGGTCAGCTTCTACTTCAAAGAACACTTCAGTTTCAACGCCAGCCGCTTTCAGAACGGAAGTGATCTGGTCTGCGTAACCGTTGTTGAACAGGAAACGGTCGGTAACGATCATTGCACGTTTGTGACCATCGGTAATCACTTCGTCCAGCGCGATTGGCAGAGAGCCACGGCGGAAGTAGATAGATTTCGGAAGCTTATGCCACAACATGTTCTCAGCTCGCTTAGCAACAGTTTTCTTGTTGATCAGGTGCTTAGGACCAACGTTCTCAGAGATGGAGTTACCACCCCATGAACCACAACCCAACGTCAGGGAAGGGGCGAGTTTGAAGTTGTACAGGTCGCCGATACCGCCATGAGAAGCAGGGGTGTTAATCAGAATACGCGCGGTCTTCATTTTATCGCCGAACAGCTTAACGCGTTCTGGCTGGTTGTCCTGGTCGGTGTAGAGGCAAGAGGTGTGACCGATACCGCCCATTTCAACCAGTTTTTCAGCTTTAACAACGGCATCTTCGAAGCTCTTAGCGCGATACATAGCAAGCGTTGGAGAGAGTTTTTCGTGAGCGAAAGGCTCAGATTCGTCAACAATACTTACTTCGCCAATCAGAATCTTGGTATCTGCCGGGACGGTGAAGCCTGCCAGCTCAGCAATTTTAGTTGCCGGCTGACCAACGATAGCGGCATTCAGCCCGCCGTTTTTCAGGATAATGTTCTGAACCGCTTTCAGCTCTGAACCCTGCAGCATATAACCGCCGTGGCTTGCGAAACGCTCGCGCACCGCATCGTAGGCAGAATCAACAACGATAACAGACTGTTCGGATGCGCAGATTACGCCGTTATCAAAGGTCTTGGACATCAGAATAGAAGCGACTACGCGTTTGATGTCGGCAGTTTCGTCAACCACCACAGGCGTGTTACCCGCGCCAACGCCGATAGCTGGTTTACCGGAGCTGTATGCCGCTTTAACCATGCCCGGGCCACCGGTTGCCAGAATCATATTGATATCCGGGTGGTGCATCAGGGCGTTAGACAGTTCAACAGAAGGCTGGTCAATCCAACCAATCAGATCTTTTGGCGCACCAGCAGCAATGGCTGCCTGCAGTACGATATCTGCAGCTTTATTGGTGGCGTCTTTTGCACGAGGGTGCGGAGAGAAAATAATCGCGTTACGCGTTTTCAGGCTAATCAAAGATTTAAAGATTGCCGTAGACGTCGGGTTCGTCGTCGGTACAATACCGCAGATAATACCGATAGGTTCAGCGATAGTGATGGTCCCGAAGGTGTGGTCTTCGTCCAGCACACCGCAGGTTTTCTCATCTTTGTAGGCGTTATAGATATATTCGGAAGCAAAGTGGTTTTTAATCACTTTATCTTCAATGATACCCATACCGGATTCGGCAACGGCCAGTTTCGCGAGAGGGATTCGAGCATCAGCGGCGGCCAGAGCGGCGGCGCGGAAGATTTTATCAACTTGCTCTTGAGTAAAGTTGGCATATTCACGCTGGGCTTTCTTGACACGCTCTACGAGTGCGTTAAGTTCAGCGACATTAGTTACAGCCATAATGCTCTCCTGATAATGTTAAACTCTTTTAGTAAATCAGCTGCTCGATTCGACAGTATAGTCAGCGGGCAACGGCTTGAGTAAAACCGGGATATGACTCAGCAAAAACTTCCAGTAGCATCTCGCTGATTTACTAAAAGAGCCTTACCTGGAAAAGCGCTTCATGACATAAGAAACTTGCTCTTCTGGTGTAGCCAAGACTACTCACTTCTGAGTAGTATTTTTGTGATCTAGATCACATAATTTCAAGGCTGACTCCTTTCAGCATGGGTTATTCAGGTAACTGAAAAACCTTTAAAAATTTAGTCACAGCGAAGATAAACCAAACTATCATATTTCCAACATGCGGGTAACAATATCGCTTAATCTTGTAATACCTGATAGCAGAAGCGATCTGGCTGTGAAATGCCGTGGCGCCGGCAATGCTTTTCCATTACATTACGCCTGCGTTTGCTATGTTCACTTGCGGAGTTTCGCGTGGCTCAATCCTTGTTTGATTTGCCTACTTATTTTAAATTTTTTATTGGTCTGTTTGCTTTGGTCAACCCCGTGGGCATTATTCCCGTCTTTATCAGCATGACAAGCTACCAGACCGCAGCGGCGAGGAATAAAACCAACCTCACCGCAAACCTCTCCGTTGCCATCATTTTATGGACCTCTTTATTCCTCGGTGACGGCATCCTGCAAGTATTCGGCATTTCTATTGACTCTTTCCGCATTGCTGGCGGCATCCTTGTGGTGACGATTGCGATGTCGATGATCAGCGGCAAGCTTGGCGAAGATAAGCAGAACAAGCAGGAGAAATCAGAAAGCGCGATACGCGAAAGCGTTGGCGTTGTGCCTCTTGCGCTACCGCTTATGGCGGGGCCGGGGGCAATCAGCTCCACCATTGTCTGGGGAACGAAATATCACAGTTGGGGACATCTGCTTGGCTTCTCTGTGGCTATTGCGCTGTTTGCCCTCAGTTGCTGGATGGTGTTTCGCATTGCTCCGTGGCTGGTGCGTTTGCTGGGCCAGACCGGCATTAACGTTATCACCCGCATAATGGGGTTATTGCTGATGGCGCTGGGCATCGAGTTTATTGTCACCGGCATCAAGGCTATTTTCCCGGGCCTGCTAAGTTAATTCTCCTGAAACTTTCATATGAAAAAGCAGAATCTCAATTCTGCTTTTTTTTGTTATAAAAACACCAAATTCGTTTTTAAATGAAATTTATGGCGTGCGGTATAAGAAAACCATCCATAAGAAATTGCTTTGGAAACTGCTTGTTACTATTTCAGGTGCGCGCGTATTGTGCAAAAAAGGGTCGCTTGCGCTGTTATTTAAGTCACACTACACAATGAGGCTTGCTGCCGCTTTATTGAGATGTTATTAGTAATTCAGACATTTCTGTAGAGGAATGTGCTAAAAAATAATCAATTGTTAATTTTTTGTTGGTGGCGGCGCAGGTACAGAACGTTTCAGGCTTTCGAACGATCCCCTCATTTTATGGCTTTGATTTTAAAGGATAAAATCAAAGCATTTAGCCCGCTGTAATCCTTCAGTAAATCCACGCTGCAGTTGATAAAAGAGAAATAGTTAACAAATTTGCAAATTGTATTGGCGGGGCCTGGGTGCTTTTGATACTTTCCGGTCAACACAATTCGCTGGAAAAGGCTGTATTTCCAGATGAGTTTGATTTCTGTATGAAATTATATTCCTGGAAATATGCACAATCTCAGATCCAGCCTTGTTACAGGACTGGCTGGAAAGAATCGACGGAACAGGGAGCCGTAAGAGCATCCCGGAAATAAAGTCGGTGATAGCAGGAAGTAGCAGTACTCCTTACAGACGCTTAACGCTCCGCGCTGTACAGGAACCCCACGGGGAAGAGGCTGGCTTTCGGGCCGGTAATTATAATGAGTGGAGTATCAACACAATGTCCATCATCACAAAAAAAAGTCTGGTAGCAGCAAGTATTTTAACCGCGCTTCTCGCGGGCAACGTCGCCCATGCGGCTGACGTCCCGGCAGGTGTTCAACTGGCAGAAAAGCAAACGCTGATTCGTAACAATGGCGCTGAACCGCAATCCCTTGACCCAAACAAGATTGAAGGTGTGCCAGAGTCAAACGTCAGCCGTGACCTGTTTGAAGGTCTGCTGATCTCTTCGCCAAAAGATGGTCACCCAATTCCAGGCGTGGCAGAGTCCTGGGATAATAAAGATTTTAAAGTCTGGACCTTCCATCTGCGTAAAGATGCGAAATGGTCTAACGGTGACCCGGTTACCGCACAAGATTTCGTTTATAGCTGGCAGCGCCTGGTGGATCCTAACACCGCTTCCCCTTATGCGAGCTATCCGCAATATGGCCATATCGTTAACGTTGATGAGATCATCGACGGCAAGAAAAAACCAACTGAGCTCGGCGTAAAAGCTATTGACGACCACACGCTGGAAGTCACCCTGAGCGAGCCTGTGCCTTACTTCTACAAGCTGCTGGTCAACCCGGCGATGTCGCCGGTGAATAAAACCGCCATCGAGAAGTTTGGCGAGAAGTGGACCCAGCCTGCGAATCTCGTTTCTAACGGCGCCTATAAATTAAAAGACTGGGTTGTTAACGAACGCATCGTGATGGAGCGTAACCCTAATTACTGGAATGACGCTAAAACCATTATTTCACAGATTACCTATCTGCCGATTTCATCAGAAGTGACCGACGTTAACCGCTATCGCAGCGGCGAAATCGACATGACCTACAACAACCTGCCAATCGAACTGTTCCAGAAGCTGAAAAAAGAGATCCCGGCGGAAGTGCATGTTGATCCGTACCTGTGTACTTACTATTACGAAATCAACAACCAGAAAGCACCGTTTACCGATGCGCGCGTGCGTACCGCGCTGAAACTGGGCCTGGACCGCGACATCATCACCAATAAAGTTAAAGCCCAGGGCGATTTACCAGCCTATGGCTACACGCCTCCTTATACTGACGGCGCAAAACTGACCAAGCCTGAGTGGTTCTCCTGGACTCAGGAAAAACGTAACGAAGAAGCGAAGAAACTGCTGGCTGAAGCAGGCTATAGCAAAGATAAGCCGCTGACCTTTAATCTGCTGTACAACACTTCCGATCTGCATAAGAAACTGGCTATTGCTGCGGCTTCTATCTGGCAGATAAACTTAGGCGTGAACGTCAAACTGGTGAATCAGGAATGGAAAACCTTCCTTGATACTCGTCACCAGGGTAACTTCGATGTGGCGCGTGCCGGCTGGTGTGCGGACTACAACGAACCAACCTCATTCCTGAACACTATGCTTTCCGGCAGCTCCATGAACACCGCGCATTATAAGAGCCCGGCGTTTGATGCCATTATGGCCGAGTCCCTGAAAGCGACCGATGAAGCGCAGCGCAGCGCGGCATACGATAAAGCCGAGCAGCAGTTGGGCAAAGACTCTGCGATCGTTCCGGTTTATTACTATGTGAACGCCCGTCTGGTGAAACCTTGGGTTGGCGGCTATACCGGCAAAGACCCAATGGATAATATCTACACCAAAGATATGTATATCATCAAACATTAATGGCAATTCGTGGGGCAGGGCTTAGTAAAGTCCCGCCCCATCGTGTCTTATTTCATCGCACTCTAAAGGCACAGGCCAGAAGGTATGGGCAATGTTGAAATTTATTCTACGTCGTTGTCTGGAAGCAATTCCGACACTCTTTATTCTTATAACAATATCCTTCTTCATGATGCGTCTTGCGCCGGGTAGTCCCTTTACCAGCGAGCGAGCGCTTCCGCCAGAAGTGTTGGCGAACATCGAAGCCAAATATCATTTAAACGATCCGATCACCACCCAATATTTCAGCTATCTGAAGCAGCTGGCGCACGGTGATTTTGGGCCGTCATTCAAATATAAAGATTATTCAGTCAACGATCTGGTGGCCTCAAGCTTCCCGGTATCGGCCAAATTAGGCGCAGCAGCGTTTATTTTCGCCGTTGTGCTGGGCGTGCTGGCAGGGGTGATTGCGGCGCTGAATCAAAATACCAAATGGGATTATGCCGTAATGGGGATAGCCATGACCGGGGTCGTCATCCCCAGTTTCGTGGTCGCTCCGTTACTGGTGCTGATATTTTCCATCACCCTCAGGTGGTTGCCCGGAGGAGGCTGGAACGGCGGGGCGTTGCAATACATGATCCTGCCGATGGTCGCTTTATCACTTGCCTATATAGCGAGTATCGCGCGTATTACCCGTGGCTCAATGATTGAGGTATTGCACTCCAACTTTATCCGCACCGCCCGTGCGAAAGGCTTGCCGATGCGCCGCATCATTTTGCGTCACGCTTTGAAGCCTGCGCTGCTGCCCGTCCTCTCTTATCTTGGGCCAGCTTTCGTTGGGATCATTACAGGCTCAATGGTTATTGAAACCATTTACGGCCTGCCGGGTATCGGCCAACTGTTCGTAAACGGAGCGCTGAACCGTGACTATTCTCTGGTTCTTAGCCTCACCATTCTGGTGGGCGCGCTGACTATTCTCTTTAATGCGATTGTTGACGTGCTGTATGCCGTTATCGATCCGAAAATCCGTTACTAGCGCTGGAGTTCGCCATGATGTTGAGTAAGAAAAACAGCGAGGCGCTGGAAACCTTCAGTGAGAAGCTTGAGGTTGAAGGCCGTAGCCTGTGGCAGGATGCGCGTCGCCGTTTTATGCATAACCGCGCGGCGGTTGCCAGCCTGGTCGTGCTGGTACTGATTGCGCTTTTTGTCACCTTTGCGCCGATGCTGTCGCAGTTCACCTATTTTGATACCGACTGGGGCATGATGTCGAGCGCGCCAGAGATGGAGTCCGGCCACTACTTTGGAACGGACTCGTCAGGCCGCGATCTGCTGGTGCGCGTAGCAATCGGTGGACGCATTTCATTGATGGTGGGTGTAGCAGCCGCGCTGGTTGCGGTAGTCGTAGGGACATTATACGGCTCGATGGCGGGTTATCTGGGTGGCAAAACCGACTCCGTGATGATGCGTCTGCTGGAAATCCTCAACTCCTTCCCGTTCATGTTCTTCGTTATCCTGCTGGTGACCTTCTTCGGGCAAAACATTCTGCTGATTTTTGTGGCCATCGGGATGGTCTCCTGGCTGGACATGGCGCGTATCGTGCGCGGCCAGACGCTAAGCCTGAAACGCAAAGAGTTTATCGAAGCAGCGCAGGTAGGCGGAGTCTCTACCGCCAGTATCGTGGTTCGTCACATCGTGCCGAACGTGCTGGGTGTGGTCGTGGTTTACGCCTCGCTGCTGGTGCCGAGCATGATCCTGTTCGAATCTTTCCTGAGCTTCCTCGGCCTGGGTACCCAGGAGCCGCTGAGCAGCTGGGGCGCTCTGTTAAGCGACGGCGCTAATTCTATGGAAGTTTCTCCATGGCTGCTGCTGTTCCCTGCGGGCTTTCTGGTTATCACCCTGTTCTGTTTTAACTTTATCGGCGATGGCCTGCGTGATGCCCTCGACCCGAAAG
>DALYUA010000106.1:0-8920 GCA_031993245.1 Buttiauxella sp.
CAGCTTTTTCATTAAAAATTACCGATCTATCAATTAACTGGTTCTGCCTCCTGTCGTTCAGGGGCGTTATGGGACACAAGTATGCTCGCGTTCTCGCAGGCTGGCTATAGATGCAGGGCTATCGCTATGTTTTAATGTTATGTTATAACATATTAAATCAACGAGAATGACCATACGGAGAAAGTAATAAACATGAAGAATGCCGCTATTTTACTGGGACTGGGAGCATTACTGAGCAGCTCATACGCTTTTGCCCATGCACATCATCATGGTGCGCCCTTAACGGAGACAGAAAAAAAAGCCAGTGAAGGGGTGTTTGACGATAAAAACGTTAAAGATCGTGCGTTGAGCGACTGGGATGGCATCTGGCAGTCGCTGAATCCCTATCTGCTGAAAGGCGATCTGACCCCGGTGCTGGAACAAAAGGCAAAAAAAAGCGGCAAAGCGCTTGATGAGATAGAGGCCTATTACAAAACAGGCTACGCAACCGACGTCGATACTATTGGTATTGAAAATAACGTCATGGAATTTCATGTCGGAAAAGAGGTGAAGTCCTGCGAATACCGCTACGCCGGCTTTAAAATCCTGAACTACGTATCGGGGAAGAAGGGTGTGCGTTATCTGTTTGAATGTAAGGATAGCCAGTCTGCGGCACCAAAATATGTCCAGTTCAGCGATCATACTATCGGCCCGCGTAAATCCCAGCATTTCCATATATTTATGGGTAATCAATCTCAGGAAGCGTTGCTGAAGGAAATGGATAACTGGCCTACTTTCTATCCTTACAATATGACTACCGCGCAGGTAGTGGAAGAAATGCTGCACCACTGACAGGACAGATGCCGCTTTCACGCGGCATCGTTATTTCATCAAGCTTTGCTTTCCCAGGCATGTGGCGCAAAAAGATAGCCTTTATTACGTATGGTCTTAATGCGAAACGGTTCCGTGGCGCTGTCGTATAATTTTTTGCGCAGCCGGGAAATAGCAACGTCCACGCTTCTGTCCATACCGTCGTAGCTTACGCCACGCAAATTTTTTAGCAGCGCGTCCCGGACCATAATCTGTCCGGCGTGCGTGGCCAGCTCCCACAGCAAATCAAAATCTGCGGTAGAAAGTGCGATATCCTCATCGCCGAGCGTGACCTGCCGGTTTAGCGGGTCGATACAAAGCGTGCCAAAGCGCATAGCCTTATGCGGCTTGAGCGTAGCGGGCGTAGTTTCAACGGTGTGTTGGGCAGAAATACGCTGACGTAAATGCAGGCGCAGACGCGCCAGAAGTACGGCGGGCGGCGTGGTTTTCAGAATATAGTCGTTAGCGCCCATCTCCAGCGACAGAATATGGTTCATATCGCTGTCAAGCGAGGTCAGCAGAACAATAGGGCCGTCCCACTGCGGACGTAGATCGCGACATAGCGTCATACCGTCTTTGCCGGGCAACATGACATCCAGAAGCACCAGATCGGGCTGTTGCTCTTTGATCACCGCTTCGGCGCAATCGCCGCGGCTTTCGACAATCACATCAATGTCATGTTTCCCCAGATAAGCTGCAATCAGCGCGCCCACTTCTGGATCATCTTCTACGTATACGATTTTGCTCATAACCCGGCACGTCAGATAAAGATGGCAACATACACCGGGCGAATCTTTTACGCCATCAATGACTGGTAAACAGATTTATCGGAGTGGACGACCGCCGTCTACCGCATGGGAGCGCCCGGTAACGTACCTGCTTTCCAGCAGAAAATTTACCAGTGAAACGATCTCTTTTTCGCCCGGCGCTACCTTCATTAATGATTTATTCAGCGCTGCTTTGCGGTACTGCGCATCATCATGCTCGTTAAATAAGATCATTGCCGGGGCGATAGCATTTACTTTCACTTCAGGCGCCAGTTTACGGGCAAAAGAACGCGTCAGATTATCTAACGCGGCTTTACTGGCGGCATAGGCGATATGTTTGTCGCTGCCGCGTTCAACCACATAATCGGTGAAGTGAATAATGTCCGAACCGGCGTGACCGTGCCCGCGTAGCAAAGGTTCGAGCAAGTGGTTCAGCAAATAGGGAGCATTGACGTGTATCTGCAGCATGGCCGCAAGGGTGTCGCTATGCGCAACCGTGTGAGATTCAGCCTGCCAGGCGCTGGCGTTGTGAATAATGGCGCGCAGACTACTGCAATGCTGCATCACGCTATCCGCGAATGCCTTAATGCCATCGTCTGTAGAAAAATCACCAAACAGGCAAAGCGCGCCCGCCTGTTCGAGCTCATCAATGGACGGGTAGCGAGTCCTGAAGCTAACAATGACCGGCTGCTTACGCGCCAGAAAATCTTTAGCCAGCGCAAGGCCAATACGGCGGCCAGCGCCGGTAATCAGCACCGGCCTGCCAGAAAACATTTTATCCACTTATTAGTTCTCCACAATTGCGGTTCAGGCGTCGTTATCTCACCAGCATCCATGTCGCCGGGAAAGAGGCAAGCAACATCACTACGATAATCGTTTTTTCCTGCATGTTCAGATTGTTTTCATGGGCATGCGTGCTGCGGGCATACATAAAGACAAGCAATCCTGGGGCATACAATACCACCGACAGAAGCAGGTGCATCGGACCTGATGCATAAAGTAACCACAGGCCATAGAGGCATGCGCCAAGGCCAATGGCTTTATGCAGGGGACGCGTAGCTATTTTTAATAAATAAGCGCCCACGAGGAAATAGGGCACGAGGATCATCTCTGAAGCAATAGTCAACAGGGTGTTGTAATCAGAGCCCGTGAGCCAGATCAGCACCAGGCAAAGCTGTACGCTGATGTTAGTCAGCCACAGCGAAGCCGAAGGAGCGTTATTTTTATTCTGGCGCGCAAAAATTTTCGGAAACGCTTTATACGTAGCGGCAAGCAAAGGCACTTCTGCGGCCATAATAGTCCAGCTCAGATAGGCGCCGCACACGGAAACGATAAGCCCTGCGGCGATGATGACTTCGCCCCACGGCCCCATCATATCTACCATAATGCCGGCCATTGACGGGTTGCGCATCGTCGCCAGCTCAGGACGAGCCACCACGCCAAGAGAAAGCAGCGTCACCAGCAGATAGACTCCCAGCGCGGCAATAACGGCGAGCAGGGTTGCGCGCCCCACATCTTTTTTATTGCGCGCGCGTGCGGAAACTACCACTGCGCCCTCAACGCCAATAAACACCCACAGCGTAATCAGCATGGTGTTTTTAACTTGCTCCCAGACCGGCACGCCTAATGCCAGACCGGAAAAGTCGAGGCTAAAGGTCCGGAGCTGGAAGGCCATAGCTGCGAGCACGATAAACATGCCGAGCGGGAGAAGTTTAGCGAGCGTTGCCACCAGATTGATACTCGCCGCGGTTTGCACGCCGCGCAGCACCAGCCAGTGAACCATCCATAATAAGACAGACGCGCCAACAATAGCTTGCCAGGTATTGCCATCGCCAAACAGGCGCAGCTCTGGCGTATCGGTAAAGAAGCTTAACGCCGAGAACACGATAACGAGATAGGAAACGTTAGCGATAACCGCACACAGCCAGTAGCCCCAGGCCGAGCAGAAACCGATTAATTCACCAAAGCCTTCGCGCGCATAGGTGAATATTCCGCCATCTAACTCCGGACGCAGGCGGGTCAGCACCAGCATGGCGAGCGCCAGCAGTAGAATGCCCGCACCGGTAATCGCCCAGCCAATCAACAGCGCTGCGGGGCTTGCCACGCTTGCCATATTTTGCGGCAGGCTAAAGACCCCTGCGCCGAGCATCGAGCTGAGGACCAGAGCGGTTAACGCGGCAAGGCCAAGTTTCTTTTCCATAGATGTCCAGTAAATGTGAGGCAGGATCCAGCATAATTATTATGCTTTTACGCATAAAAATGGTGGATCACGCTAAGGCGCGGAATTTTACGGAGTGTAGACACTGCTTGCAATGGCATGCGCCATAAATTGGACTAATCGCGCAAAAAAGAGGACACAAAAAAGGGCAGCCAGGGCTGCCCTGAGGGGATGGCTGAGCTATTTATAAAGGTCTGCGCTGACGGTCAGGTTGCCGCCACGCTCCTGCCACTGGCGGGTCACGTGGTAGAACTTCGCCCCTTTCTTCGTCGCACGTTTCGCTACCTGATATGACACTTCGGTCATGCCGCTGTAGTGGCCGGTGAACTTAATGCTGTCGAAAGGCACCATCTGAGCGGCGGTGACTTTGTTAATTTCTTCAACCTTCGTGCCGTCCGGCAGAGTGACAGTGTAACGTCCACCTTTTGATGACTGGGTTTCAAAGAAGCGGCCCACGTCAGAGCTTGGGGTTGTGGAAGAAGCAACGCCTGGAATTTCAACTTTTTTCGCTGCAGCACCGCCAGCAGCCAGCGCGGCTTTACCCGCTTCTGAATTTGCAGGGATGGCATCCGGGTTCTGCACAACGCGTTTTTTGGCATCCGCTTTATAGATAAACGCGGTGATACGCTGGTTGCCGCCCTGGTTTGCATCGACCTGACGCACGATGAAGAAAGAAGCCGCACCTTTATCTTTAGCGGCTTTGGTAATGGCGTCGTTAACTTCCGGCTGGTTGCGATAGAAGCCCTGAATGGTAACGGTATCGAAGGGTTCAAGCAGGTAAGCCTGGGTTTTCGGCAACTCCATCACGCCATTGATGACGCGATTGCCTTTTTCTTCGGCTTTCTGCGCATCCGCATGGAAAATATCGGCAACCACACGCCAGTTGCCGCTGTTGCCGGTGTCGTTCAGATCCTGAATATAGAAAGAAGCGGCGCCGGCGTCATCAGCACGGCGAGAAACGGCTTTGGCCGCGTCGCTGATGGCGGTGAAACGCCCCGTCACAACGATGCGATCAAAAGGTTTAAGAGAGGCCGCTTGTTCTGGCGTCAATTCCTGCGCCGCCTGAGCGGACAGCGTAGTCAGGGAAATAAGTGCTGACGCCAGAAGGGTGTTCTTGAGCTTCATAAAAATAATCCTTCGCCTTGCGCAAAATGAATACTAATACCGCATTCTCTGAAAATTACCTGTAGGTCGCAGATTATTGCATTGAATGAGCACTACTGTCTGCGGCATTTTTTAAAGCAGCGCCCGATAATTGCAGAATTTTCATAACCAAAGATTATATGTGCTGAATTTGCCCGCTTGACCAGTTAAAACGATAAAGCTTACGACTTCTTTAGTTAATACAATGTTAAAACCGGCTTTTATCGTGGCGTAGAATCGTGTTTTACCGCTTCGCTTAAGCGTATTATCAGGCATCAGCGAGGAATTTTAGTTAAAAAGAACTGCCTGGACGTCCTGGCCCTTAGATTTTGCGGTAAAGATACAAATACTGCGATCATGATGTGGATCAGCAGCGTTATTTTCAGTAGGTTATAAAAAGTTTGTTACAGATGTATTTTTTGTTGAAGTGGTCACGGAGATGACGTTTGTCAGGGGTTGAGGCAACGGCATGCGGTTGGCTACGGCAACGTCTGACAAACCATCATAATAAACAGATGGAAGGGAATACTATGCGTATTGGTGTACCAAGAGAGCGGTGGGCAGGTGAATCCCGCGTGGCTGCCACACCGAAAACCGTGGAACAACTGCAGAAGCTGGGATTTATTGTCGCCATTGAAAGTGGCGCAGGCAACCTGGCGAGCTTCGATGATGAAGCGTTTGTGCAGGCAGGCGCCACCGTTACCGACACTCAGGATGTCTGGCAATCTGACATCATTTTGAAAGTAAATGCCCCGCAGGAGAGCGAAATTGAGCTGCTGCGCGAAGGCTCAACCCTGATTAGCTTCATCTGGCCTGCACAAAATGCAGAGCTGCTTGAAAAACTTGCTGCGCGCAACGTCACCGTAATGGCAATGGACTCGGTGCCGCGTATTTCGCGTGCTCAGTCGCTCGATGCGTTAAGCTCCATGGCCAACATTGCGGGCTATCGCGCTATCGTTGAGGCCGCCCATGAATTTGGCCGTTTCTTTACGGGGCAGATAACCGCCGCAGGTAAAGTACCGCCGGCGAAAGTGATGGTAATAGGTGCAGGGGTAGCAGGCCTTGCGGCAATCGGTGCTGCAAACAGCCTTGGCGCCATCGTGCGTGCTTTTGATACTCGCCCTGAAGTAAAAGAACAGGTCCAGAGTATGGGCGCCGAGTTCCTGGAACTCGACTTTAAAGAGGAAGCGGGCAGCGGCGATGGCTATGCCAAAGTGATGTCCGAAGCCTTTATTAAAGCGGAGATGGAACTGTTCGCCGCGCAGGCGAAAGAAGTTGACATTATCGTTACCACCGCCCTGATCCCAGGCAAACCAGCCCCGAAACTCATTACCCGCGAAATGGTCGATTCCATGCAGGCGGGCAGCGTTATTGTCGATCTGGCGGCGCAAAACGGCGGTAACTGTGAATACACGGTGGCCGACAAAATTACCGTTACGCCAAACGGTGTGCGCGTAATTGGTTATACCGACCTGCCGGGCCGCCTGCCGACTCAGTCTTCACAGCTGTACGGCACCAACCTGGTAAACCTGCTGAAGCTGCTCTGCAAAGAAAAAGACGGCAATATTAACGTTGATTTTGACGACGTGGTTGTTCGCGGCGTAACGGTTATCCGCGAAGGCGAAGTAACCTGGCCTGCGCCGCCAATCCAGGTTTCCGCCCAGCCTCAGGCGGCACAGCCAAAAGCTGCCGCGCCGGTAGAAGAGAAAAAACCGGCTTCGCCCTGGCGCAAATACGCGTTTATGGCGCTGGCGATTATTCTCTTTGGCTGGCTTGCTGACGTTGCGCCAAAAGAGTTCCTCGGCCACTTTACGGTGTTTGCCCTGGCCTGCGTGGTGGGTTATTACGTGGTCTGGAACGTTTCACATGCGTTGCATACGCCGTTGATGTCGGTCACTAACGCTATCTCCGGCATCATTGTGGTTGGCGCGCTTTTACAGATTGGTCACGGCGGCTGGGTCAGCTTCCTGAGCTTTATCGCCGTGCTGATTGCCAGTATCAATATTTTTGGTGGTTTCACCGTCACTCAGCGCATGCTGAAAATGTTCCGGAAGAACTAAGGGGTAACAAATGTCTGGTGGATTAGTTACAGCTGCATACATTGTTGCCGCGATCCTGTTTATTTTCAGCCTGGCCGGGCTGTCAAAACACGAAACGTCAAAGCAGGGCAACCTGTTCGGCATGGCCGGTATGGCGATTGCGCTGGTTGCGACCATCTTCGGGCCGGAAACCGGCAACGTCGTATGGATAATCGTGGCGATGGTTATCGGTGGCGCTATCGGTATGCACCTTGCGAAGAAAGTCGAAATGACGGAGATGCCGGAGCTGGTGGCGATTCTGCACAGCTTCGTGGGTCTGGCCGCGGTTCTGGTTGGCTTTAACAGCTACCTGGATCATGCGCCGGGTCTTGAACCGGTGATGGAAAACATCCATTTAACGGAAGTTTTCCTCGGCATCTTTATCGGCGCGGTGACCTTCACGGGTTCTATTGTGGCGTTTGGCAAACTGCGCGGCAAGATTTCCTCTAAACCGCTGATGTTGCCGAATCGTCACAAGCTGAACCTGGCGGCGTTAGTCGCTTCCTTTGCGCTGCTGATTGTGTTTGTTCGTACCGAAAGCGTTGGCCTGCAGGTGCTGGCCGTGCTGGTAATGACCATTATCGCGCTGGCGGTCGGCTGGCATCTGGTGGCGTCTATCGGCGGCGCGGATATGCCGGTAGTGGTTTCCATGCTGAACTCCTACTCAGGTTGGGCAGCGGCGGCGGCGGGCTTTATGCTCAGTAACGATCTGCTGATCGTTACCGGAGCGCTGGTCGGCTCGTCGGGTGCCATCCTGTCGTACATTATGTGTAAAGCGATGAACCGCTCGTTTATTAGCGTTATCGCCGGTGGTTTCGGTACGGATGGTTCATCTACCGGTGAAACCGATGAAGCCGGGGAGCATCGTGAAATTACAGCGGAAGAGACAGCAGAAATGCTGAAAAACTCCAGCTCTGTAATCATCACCCCAGGCTACGGTATGGCGGTGGCGCAGGCGCAATATCCGGTTGCGGAAATTACCGAGAAACTGCGTGCTCGTGGGATCAAAGTACGCTTTGGTATTCACCCGGTGGCGGGCCGTTTGCCTGGTCATATGAACGTCTTGCTGGCTGAAGCCCGCGTGCCGTATGACGTAGTGCTGGAAATGGATGAGATTAACGACGATTTCAGCGATACCGACACCGTGCTGGTTATCGGCGCTAACGATACGGTTAACCCGGCCGCACAGGAAGATCCGCGTAGCCCAATCGCCGGCATGCCGGTGCTGGAAGTGTGGAAAGCGCAAAACGTTATCGTCTTTAAGCGTTCAATGAATACCGGCTATGCCGGGGTGCAAAACCCGCTGTTCTTTAAAGAGAACACGCAGATGCTGTTTGGCGATGCCAAAGCCAGCGTGGAAGCAATTCTCAAAGCTCTCTGATTGACAGGATGCTGAGTAAAACCGCCTTTTGGGGCGGTTTTTTTTGGCTAAATCGTGGAAGCATCCGCGCTAAGGCCCGGCACAAGGATAACCTTACGGCACTCTTCCTGACGCTTCTCAAAAATTTCATAGCCACGGGCGGCATCTTCGAGAGGAAGGTGATGCGTCACAATTTCTTCCGGATGCAGATGCCCGCTTTCAATCAATTTAAGTAGCTCAGGCAGATACGCGTGAACGTGCGTCTGGCCCATTTTGAAGGTCAATCCTTTATCAAAGGCATCGCCAAACAGGAAAGCATGAATAAAGCCTGCGTATACCCCCGGTACGCTGACAATCCCTCCGCGACGTACGGCAGCAATACACTGTCTTAATGCCTTGCCGCTGCTTCCTTCAAGTTTAAGGTTACTGAGCACCGTTTCGGTTATGCTGCCTTTTGCTTCAAAACCGACCGCATCAATGACCGCGTCCACGCCGCGGTTCCCGG
>DALYUA010000107.1:0-8912 GCA_031993245.1 Buttiauxella sp.
TAGCCGCGTGGCCCGGAGCCGCGCGCATTCACAGAAGATACAATTATGACTTTGTCTCCTTATCTGCAAGAGGTGTCGAAACGCCGCACCTTTGCGATCATCTCCCACCCGGATGCCGGTAAAACGACCATCACTGAAAAAGTGCTGCTGTTCGGACAGGCGATCCAGACCGCCGGCACCGTAAAAGGCCGTGGCTCCAGCCAGCATGCAAAATCTGACTGGATGGAAATGGAAAAGCAGCGTGGTATTTCTATTACTACCTCCGTCATGCAGTTCCCTTATCGCGACAGCCTGGTCAATCTGCTTGATACCCCGGGACATGAAGACTTCTCCGAAGATACCTACCGCACGCTGACGGCGGTGGACTGCTGTCTGATGGTTATCGATGCCGCGAAAGGCGTTGAGGACAGGACCCGTAAGCTGATGGAAGTTACCCGTCTGCGCGATACGCCGATCCTCACCTTTATGAACAAACTGGACCGCGATATCCGTGATCCGATGGAAGTGCTGGACGAAGTTGAGCGCGAGTTGAAAATCGCCTGTTCGCCAATCACCTGGCCTATCGGCTGCGGCAAGCTGTTCAAAGGCGTTTACCATCTTTATAAAGACGAGACCTACCTTTATCAGACCGGTAAAGGCCACACCATTCAGGAAGTGCGCGTTGTTAAAGGGTTAGATAATCCCGAGCTTGATGTCGCTGTAGGTGAGGAGCTGGCCACGCAACTCCGCGATGAGCTGGAGCTGGTTCAGGGGGCGTCTCACGAGTTCGATCGTGAACTTTTCCTTGAAGGGGAGCTGACGCCGGTCTTCTTCGGTACCGCGCTGGGTAACTTTGGCGTCGACCATATGCTGGATGGTCTGGTTGAGTGGGCGCCAGCCCCGATGCCGCGTAACACCGATACCCGTGAAGTGGAAGCCGCGGAAGAGAAATTCACCGGCTTCGTGTTTAAGATTCAGGCCAACATGGATCCGAAACACCGCGACCGCGTAGCCTTTATGCGCGTGGTGTCCGGTAAATATGAAAAGGGCATGAAGCTGCGCCAGGTTCGCACCGGCAAAGACGTGGTGATTTCCGATGCGCTGACCTTTATGGCGGGCGACCGTTCGCATGTTGAAGAAGCGTACCCGGGCGATATCATCGGCCTGCACAACCACGGCACCATTCAGATCGGCGACACTTTCACCCAGGGTGAAATGATGAAGTTCACCGGTATCCCGAACTTTGCACCGGAACTGTTCCGTCGTATTCGCCTGCGCGATCCGCTTAAGCAGAAGCAGCTACTTAAAGGTCTGGTTCAGCTTTCTGAAGAAGGTGCGGTGCAGGTGTTCCGTCCAATCACTAACAACGACCTTATTGTGGGTGCGGTGGGCGTGCTGCAGTTTGACGTAGTGGTTGCAAGGCTTAAAAGCGAATACAACGTTGAGGCGATTTACGAGTCCGTTAACGTGTCAACGGCTCGCTGGGTTGAAAGCAACGACGTGAAAAAGTTTGAAGAGTTTAAACGTAAAAACGAAGTACAGCTGGCGCTTGATGGCGGAGATAACCTGGCGTATATCGCGCCGACCATGGTTAACCTTAACCTGACGCAAGATCGTTACCCGGATGTTGTGTTCCGCAAAACCCGCGAGCATTAATCCCTTGCAGGGCGCGGCAGCCGCCGTGTCCTGCTACTTTCCCTGTCTTATTAATCCCTTACGGATTGTTCTTAATTTCCTGTAATTCATCTCCATTCGCCTGTTTTTCAACCGCCGCTACCATGCAATTTTGCGATTGTGATCTATATTTAACAAAGTAATGACAACACGAGCGGATAAATATCCCATCTATTTATGCATTTACGGGATGTTTTTAAGTGAAGGTTTGTTATCGCAATATTAATAACTGCTTTAACTCATGAAGAGTGTGATATCGGACAGGGCGAATAGCCATAGATTTTGGTTATCACGGAAGCCTTAGATTGAAGCAAGCTTAGGCTTTTGCCTTTACAGCAAAGCTGCCACGTTGTGGCTTAGCGCTCAAAATCTGAGCAAACTTACAGGAATAAATCGATGACTACGACTAAGATTTCGAAAACTCTGCTGGCGGTGGTTCTGGGTTCGGTTCTGGCAAGTGGTTCTGCCCTTGCGGAAGAAACTATGACGAACAAGGCTGAATCAGCGGCTGACTCCACAGGGGAAAAAATCGATAGCTCTATGAATAAAGTCGGTAATTTCATGGACGACAGCGCCATCACCGCGAAAGTAAAAGCCGCGCTGGTGGACGATGAAAAGATTAAAAGCACCGATATTTCGGTGAAAACCGAGAAAAAAGTTGTGACGCTGAGCGGTTTTGTTGAAAGCCAGGCTCAGGCGGAGCAAGCCGTATCCGTTGCTAAAGGCGTTGAAGGCGTCTCCTCCGTCAGCGATAAGCTTCACGTGCGCGATGGGAAAGAAAAATCGGTAAGCGGTTATGCCGGTGATGCCGCCACCACCAGCGAAATCAAAGCTAAACTATTAGCAGACGACATCGTTCCTTCACGTAACGTCAAAGTGGAAACCACCGACGGCGTCGTCCAGCTTTCGGGCCACGTGAAGTCTGACGCTCAGTCCGAACGAGCTGAAAGTATTGCGAAGGCCGTTGATGGCGTGAAGAGCGTGAAGAACGATCTGAAAGTCCAGTAATTGCAGCAAACCGAAACTCATTCCTCCGGGTTGTCCGGGGGAATCAGTCAGCACTACCGCTACTCATATATCGCCAGTGAGCAGCCTGAAGGCACTCATTAAGAAGCGATTCGAGTTCACTATGGTTTAAGGAGAGGCTTATGTTTCGTTGGGGCATTATTTTTCTGGTTATCGCGTTGATTGCAGCAGCTTTAGGCTTTGGTGGCCTGGCTGGTACCGCAGCGGGTGCTGCAAAAATTGTCTTCGTGGTAGGTATTATTCTGTTCCTGGTCAGCCTGTTTATGGGCCGTAGACGTCCATAGCGTGCTATAACAGTAAGAGACCGACCCCAGAGCCAGTCATTTATGACTGGCTCTCGCGTTTGTACTCCCCCGAATGTTGGTGGGTAGCTGATAAAAATAACTTCAGTTCAGGGAAGCCGTGTGGGACAACGTATACCCGTAACGCTTGGCAATATTGCGCCGCTTGCCGTTAAACCGTTTCGTCCGGGTAAAGTCGCCATTATTTGCGAAGGTGGCGGACAGCGCGGGATTTTCACAGCCGGGGTTCTGGACGAATTTATGCGCGCCGATTTTAACCCTTTCGATCTTTTCCTGGGCACTTCGGCTGGCGCGCAAAACCTTTCAGCTTACGTTTGTAATCAGCCGGGCTACGCGCGACGCGTAATTACCCGTTTCACGACAACCCGCGACTTCTTCGATCCGCTGCGCTTTGTACGCGGTGGCAACCTTATCGATCTTGACTGGCTGGTTGAATCAACGGCCGCAAAGCTCCCGCTTTCTATGTCCCATGCAGACCGGCTTTTCGAGACGGGTAAACAGTTTTATATGTGCGCATGCCGCAGCGATGACTATTCGCCGGGCTACTTCTCGCCGACCAGCGATACCTGGCTGAACATCATCAAAGCTTCGAGCGCTATTCCGGGATTTTATCGTACCGGCGTGGATATCGACGGTATCAGCTACCAGGACGGCGGTATAAGCGATGCTATTCCGGTTCGCGAAGCCGCGCGCCTCGGTGCCGATACGCTGGTGGTGATCCGCACCGTTCCTTCGCAAATGTATTACACGCCGGAGTGGTTTAAGCGCATGGAACGCTGGCTGGGCGATAGCAGCCTGCAACCGCTGCTTAATCTGGTACAGCATCATGAGACAAGCTACCGGGATATTCAGGGCTTTATTGAAAAACCTCCGGGTAAACTGCGCATCTTTGAAATTTACCCTCCTAAGCCGTTGATGAGCATTGCGCTGGGCAGTCGCCTGCCGTCGCTGAATGCCGACTACAAAACGGGACGTCTGTGCGGGCGCTACTTCCTCGCCACGGTCGGCAGGCAACTAGCCGCTAAGCCGCCAATCAAACGCCATCGTCCACCTGTTATTACGCCGGGGCCGCTGGTTGTGCCACCTGCGGTCGTAGCGAATGAACCGCTGATCAAAACCGTGGTGGAAGCGCCAGAAGCCAACGATGCCTCTTTTAATAATGAGGACACGGCGTAATGGCTACATTTTACGATACCCACTGCCATTTTGATTTCCCGCCTTTTGCCGGCGACGAAGCCGGTAGCCTTGCGTTAGCGCAGCAGGCGGGGGTGGAGAAAATTATCGTCCCGGCGATTGAAGCGGAGCGCTTTGCCAGCGTGCTGGCGCTGGCGGAACAGCATCCTGCTCTGTATGCCGCGATTGGCCTGCATCCGATTGTTATTTATAAGCATCAGGACGCTTCCCTGGCCTTGCTGGAACATCATCTTAAGCAGCGCTCAGACAAGCTGGTGGCCATCGGCGAGATCGGTCTCGATCTCTACATGAACGATCCAATGTTTGAGAGACAAGAAGCCCTGCTTGATGCGCAGCTGAAACTGGCCAAACGTTACGAACTACCGGTGATCCTTCACTCGCGCCGCACCCATGACAAACTGGCTATGCATCTTAAACGTCACGATTTACCGCGCACCGGCGTAGTACACGCGTTTGCCGGCAGCCTGCAACAGGCCGAGCGGTTTGTCGAGCTGGGTTATTTCCTCGGCGTTGGGGGCACCATTACTTATCCCCGGGCCAGCAAGACGCGCGACGTTATAGCTCGTCTTCCCCTTTCCTCATTGCTGCTGGAAACAGATGCGCCGGACATGCCGCTTAACGGCTGGCAGGGCCAGCCAAACCGCCCGGAACGCGTTGCAGAAGTCTTCAGGATACTGTGCGAGCTTCGCCCGGAACCCGCGCAAGAGATTGCCAGCGCGTTGATTTACAACGCAGACAAATTATTTTGCTGGTGATTACTTAATAAAATGATGTGATGAATATCACTTTATAAGATAAACGTTTCTGTGGATTTGTAGAAATAAGTGATGGCGATAGCAGATTGTCCGACACCTGCGGCTATAATCCGCGCGTTGGGCGAAAACCGTTGCGCTTTTTTATTTCCATATAATACACAGGGAAACTGTATGCAAATCCTCATGGGGCTGGTCGGCATGATAGTACTGCTGCTGATCGCTGTTTTACTCTCCAGTAACCGTAAAGCCATTAATCTACGTACCGTACTGGGCGCCTGGCTGATTCAGGTTGGTATCGGCGCGTTAATTCTTTATGTACCGGTGGGACGCAAAGTATTACTCGCTATGTCAGAGGGGGTCGCAAATGTGATTGCCTATGGCAACGCGGGGATCTCATTCCTGTTCGGTGGGCTGGTTTCCGATAAGATGTTCGAAGTATTCGGCGGCGGCGGTTTTGTGTTTGCGCTGCGCGTATTGCCGATCATCGTCTTTTTCTCCTCGCTGATTGCGGTGCTTTACTACCTCGGCATTATGCAGCTTGTTATCCGTATTCTCGGCGGCGGCCTGCGTAAGATGCTGAAGACATCCCGTACTGAATCCCTTTCAGCCACGGCGAATATTTTTGTAGGACAAACCGAGGCTCCGCTGGTTGTTCGTCCTTATATCGCCACTATGACCCGTTCCGAGCTGTTCGCGGTAATGTGTGGCGGCCTGGCTTCCGTTGCCGGTTCCGTGCTGGCGGGATATGCGCAAATGGGCGTGCCGCTGGAATACCTGATTGCCGCGTCGTTTATGGCAGCGCCCGGCGGCCTGCTGTTTGCCAAACTGATCCTGCCGGAAACAGAAGTGCCGAATGATGCGCCTGAACTGGAATCGATGAAAAACGATCCGGATCGTCCGGCAAACGTGCTGGATGCCGCCGCTTCCGGCGCTGCGTCTGGTATGCAGCTGGCGCTGAACGTAGGAGCAATGTTACTGGCGTTTGTGGCGCTGATCGCACTGCTTAACGGTATGCTCTCCGGGATTGGCGGCTGGTTTAACTATCCGCAGCTTTCAATGGAATTGATCCTGGGCTGGGTATTCTCGCCGCTGGCGTGGATTATCGGCGTGCCGTGGAGTGAAGCGAACGTGGCGGGTTCGTTTATTGGCCAGAAGCTTATCATCAACGAATTCGTCGCTTACCTGAACTTTGGCGAATACCTGAAAGATGACGCGACCGTTGCGGCTGCCGGATTACAGGTTCTTTCTGACCACACGAAAGCAATTATCTCCTTCGCGCTGTGTGGATTTGCTAACCTTTCTTCTATAGCGATTCTGATAGGCGGCCTCGGCAGCATGGCGCCAAACCGTCGTCACGATATTGCCCAGCTTGGCCTGAAGGCGGTGGCGGCAGGCACGCTCTCCAACCTGATGAGCGCAACTATCGCAGGCGTCTTCCTCTCGCTATAGCGCTTAATCGCCAATGTTAGAATTATAACATTACACAAAACCCGTGGCTGGCGCCTTGCCAGCCATGTTCCTCGCTGACCAGGCATTTTATCGCGTTATTTTGTTCGTTAAATCACTTATACTAGGGAAAGTATGTAATTCTGCCTTTGGCTTTTGTGAAGCAATACACAAATTGCCATGGTAGCGAGTGTTAGAATTATAACATTGCTACCGGCAATGTGCGGTGAGAAGGATCTCAACGTGATGGCGACCCGGGTTGCCTCTCCTCTTCATGGAACCAAGTCCGCTCCAACGTGTTGAGTTTCGCAAGCCCGAGACTTCTGTATCTTCTGTTGGAGAACGTTATGACCGATTTAACTGCAAGCAGCCTGCGCGCGCTGAAACTGATGGACCTGACCACCCTGAACGATGATGACACCAATGAAAAAGTCATCGCGCTGTGCCACCAGGCGAAAACCGCAGCAGGCAACACCGCAGCGATTTGCATCTACCCACGTTTTATTCCGATCGCGCGTAAAACCCTTAAAGAGCAGGGCACGCCGGATATCCGTATCGCTACCGTCACCAACTTCCCGCATGGCAATGATGATATCGAAATCGCCCTGGCAGAAACCCGCGCCGCTATCGCTTACGGCGCAGACGAAGTGGACGTAGTGTTCCCGTACCGCGCGCTGATTGCCGGTAACGAGCAGGTTGGTTTTGACCTGGTGAAAGCCTGTAAAGAAGCCTGTGCTGCGGCAAACGTGTTGCTTAAAGTGATCATCGAAACCGGCGAGCTGAAAGAAGAAGCGCTTATTCGTAAAGCTTCTGAAATCGCCATCAACGCGGGTGCCGATTTCATTAAAACCTCTACCGGTAAAGTGCCGGTTAACGCAACGCCTGAAAGCGCACGCATCATGATGGAAGTTATTCGTGATATGGGCGTGGAAAAAACCGTTGGTTTCAAACCAGCAGGCGGCGTGCGTAGCGCTGAAGATGCAGCGCTGTTCCTGTCTATTGCCGATGAACTCTTCGGCGCTGACTGGGCAGATTCCCGCCACTACCGCTTCGGTGCTTCCAGCCTGTTAGCCAGCCTGTTAAAAGCGCTGGGCCACGGCCACGGCGACGGCAAAAGCGCCAGCAGCTACTAATCTCTCCGGCGGCGGGTTCACCGCCGCATTTACCTGATGATCTCAGGGGGTTACCTTGTTTCTCGCACAAGAAATTATTCGTAAAAAACGTGATGGCCTGCCGTTAAGCGACGAAGAGATTCGTTTCTTCATTAACGGCATTCGCGACAATACCGTTTCCGAAGGACAGATTGCCGCGCTGGCGATGACCATCTTTTTCCATGATATGAGCATGCCGGAACGCGTGTCGCTGACGATGGCGATGCGAGATTCAGGAACCGTGCTGGACTGGAAGAGCCTTAATCTCAACGGCCCTATTGTGGATAAGCATTCCACCGGCGGCGTGGGTGATGTGACTTCACTGATGCTCGGCCCGATGGTGGCGGCCTGTGGCGGCTATATCCCGATGATCTCTGGCCGTGGACTGGGCCACACCGGCGGTACGCTCGATAAACTCGAAGCGATCCCGGGCTTTGATATTTTCCCGGACGATAACCGTTTTCGCGACATCATCAAAGATGTCGGCGTGGCGATTATCGGCCAGACCAACTCGCTGGCCCCTGCGGATAAACGCTTCTACGCTACGCGTGACATTACCGCGACCGTAGACTCTATCCCGCTCATCACCGGTTCCATTCTGGCGAAGAAACTGGCTGAAGGGCTGGACGCGCTGGTGATGGACGTGAAAGTAGGCAGCGGCGCATTCATGCCAACTTACGAGCTGTCTGCCGAGCTGGCGGAAGCGATTGTTGGGGTTGCCAACGGCGCTGGCGTCAAAACCACCGCGCTGTTGACCGATATGAACCAGGTGCTGGCTTCCAGTGCGGGTAACGCGGTTGAAGTGCGCGAAGCGGTACAGTTCCTCACCGGCGAATACCGTAATCCGCGCCTGCTGGAAGTGACTATGGCGCTTTTTGTGGAAATGCTGCTTTCGGGCAAACTCGCCAAAGACGAAGCGGAAGCGCGCGCTAAGCTTCAGGCCGTGCTGGACAACGGCAAAGCGGCGGAAGTGTTTGGCCGCATGGTGGCGGCGCAAAAAGGGCCGGCTGACTTCGTTGAAAACTACGCGAAATACCTGCCAACCGCCGTACTGAGCAAAGCGGTCTACGCTGACCGTACCGGTTTTGTGAGCGAAATGGACACCCGGGCATTGGGCATGGCCGTAGTTTCTATGGGCGGCGGTCGCCGTCAGGCTTCCGATACTATCGACTATAGTGTGGGCTTTACCGATATGGCACGCCTAGGCGACGCCGTTGATACCTCTCGCCCGCTGGCCGTTATTCACGCTAAAGATGAATCAAGCTGGAAGGAAGCGGCGAAGGCGGTGAAAGCGGCAATAACGCTTGACGATAAAGCGCCTCAGGAAACGCCGACGGTCTATCGCCGAATCACCGAATAACGGTATACTGATCTGATCGCTTTTT
>DALYUA010000108.1:0-8904 GCA_031993245.1 Buttiauxella sp.
GCCGACAACTGGGTAAAAATATTACCTTTTTTATCGGCTATTGCAAGGATGCCGCTCGCTAAGTGATTTATAAATATACAATCAGTTAGCGATAAAGCGTTTCTCATCGGTCAGAACCTGGAGCAATAAGCCGAGCTGCGGTTTAGTTTCTTCCACGCGTTCGCCCTGCAAATCATAGATGCGATAGTTGCCGTTGTTATCAAGCACCAGCGACATATGCGGCATGGTGATCGCCAGGCTGTTGTTATCCGCTCCCACAACCCAGTTATTACGGCGCGTGGCGGCAAACAGATCTTCGCCCTGCGAATATTCATTCGCCGCTGTTTTAACGTGCAGCAGGCGCTGCATCAGAGTAGTCATCACATCCTGATGATCGGTCAGTTTACTGATGGTTTGGGCTGGCGTGCCCGGCCAGTGAATAACTAACGGCACCTGGATGCGCGAACGCGACCAGCCGAACGAATCCCGCTCATCACCCAGCGGAACGCCGTGGCCTGCCGTCACAATAACAACGGTATTATCCAGCTTGCCGGAGGCTTTCAGGGCATCCAGCACTTCTTTAATCCTGTCGTCCACGTTGCCCGCTGCGCGGGCATAGCGACGGGTAAAGTCCTGTTTATTGCTGTCGCCATCGACGCTGGTGCCGTTAAAGGCAATCCAGGAGAACCAGCGGTTATCTTCGGAGGCATATTGCGTTAGCCAGTTCATCCACTGCGAGGCGGTCTGGCTATCTGACTGGCTTTTGGCCGACGGTAAAGAGAAGTCGGAGAGCAGCGCCTGGCGGTACATGGACGAATTAAAACCATCGGAAGCAAACAGGCCCAACTGATAACCCTGCTGGTTTAATGCGGTAATCAACGCGGCCGGGATACGAGCGGAGAGCACGCCGTCCATATAAGCCGGTGATATGCCATAGAACAGTCCGAAGATACCGTTATCGGTGCTGTTTCCCGCGCTCATATGCTGTGTAAAGTTAATATTGCTGCGCGCAAACGCATTGAGGGCAGGGAGATCTTTAGCAAAGCGAGAAGCGTTCAGGCCGTCTACGGTTATCAGCAGGACGTTATGACCCGTGCCCATATCGCTAAACTGCAAATTGCTTAGCGGATACTGTACCGACACCGCTTCCGGGTTACCCTGCTCAACGAGGCGGCGCTGGTACTCCTTCGCATCCAGCAGGCCGTGTTTCTCAAGGAAACGACGCGCCGTCATCGGATAGGCTAACGGCAGGTTGGCACGCTGCATGGTAATCGGACGATAGAAATTCGCATCCGCCCAGATATACATAATGTGGCTGCTGAAAAAGGCGATGAAGAACAGCGCGACCACGGGTCGGGCAAAATATCTGCGCCGTCCGAGGCTGCGCAATTTCTGCCAGCTCCAGGTGGCAAATAGCATTTCAACAAGCAGGATGACGGGCACGCTGATAAACATCAGCTGCCAGTCACGCGCCATTTCGCTCTGGTCCGGGTTAATCACCAGCTCCCAGACGATAGGGTTAAGATGCAGGTGGAAACGGGTAAAGACTTCGCTGTCGATAAGCAGCAGCGTTATGCCCGCGGTGGCAAAGGCCGCCGATAAAAAGCGCATCAGGCGCTGGGACATCACGACAAAGGTCAGCGGGAAAAGGATCAGCAGATAGGCGGCAAACACTAAAAAGCTGAAGTGGCCGATAACGCTCAGGTAAGAATAGATACGTCCGGTGAGCGTTGTCGGCCAGTCGGCGACAAACAGATAGCGGCTACCCAGCAGCGTGGCCAGCAGGATATTAAACAGGGCGAACCAGTGTCCCCAACTGACCATCTGGGAAACTTTTTCGCGGTAGCGCTGACGGTTAGTCACCATAACTCGTAGCTACAATCCCTTAATGAGCTTGATCTTCGCTCACGGAGGCTTGCAGCGCCTGCGCGAAGGAGCGAGCCAGCGTATGGCGTTGTGCAGAGGCCACGCTGGTATTAATCAGGTTAGTGACCATATTCCCCAGCACCATCAGGGAAAGATCGGTAGGCGCGTGATGTTTTTCCAGCACGCCAGCCAGCTCGGTCAGCAGTTCTTCTACTTGTTCATCACTATAGCGGGATATTTGTGGCATAAATTAACAATCAGTCAGGTTCAGGAAAGGGCGTTATCTTACCGTAGGAAGACCTTTTTTTCTGCTTTTTTATCTTCTGTTGCACATAGCTTGCGGCAGTGGTTGAATACCGCCCGGTCTAAAAGGAGAGTTTATCATGAGTCTGGATATCAACCAGATTGCCCTGCATCAGCTTATCAAGCGCGGCGAAGAGTCGCTTGAAGTGGTGCTGCGCGATTCCCTGCTGGCAACTAACGGCGCCGTAGAAGAGATGATGGCTGAGCTTCACCGTGTTTATAGTGCAAAAAATAAAGCATACGGGTTGTTTAGCGAAGAGAGCGAATTAGCGCAAGCGCTGCGTTCACAGCGCAAAGGTGATGAGGATTTCCTCGCCTTCAGCCGTGCGGCGACCGGTCGCCTGCGTGACGAACTGGGGAAATATCCCTTCGCGGACGGCGGTATCGTGCTGTTCTGCCATTACCGCTATCTGGCCGTTGAGTATCTGATGGTGGCGGTGCTTAACAATCTGAGCAGCATGCGCGTCAACGAAGAGCTGGATATTAGCTCAACCCACCATCTGGATATCAACCATGCGGATATCGTGGCGCGTATCGATCTGACCGAATGGGAAACTAACCCAGAATCAACCCGTTACCTGACTTTCCTCAGAGGGCGGGTAGGGCGCAAGGTATCCGATTTCTTTATGGATTTCCTGGGTGCCAGCGAAGGCCTGAACGCCAAAGCGCAAAATAAGGGTTTATTACAGGCGCTGGATGACTTCACTAACGAAGCGCAACTGGATAAAAACGAGCGTCAGGAAGCGCGTCAGCAGGTGTATGCCTACTGCAACGAACAGCTACAGGCCGGGGAAGAGATCGAGCTTTCTTCACTCGCAGACGAACTGCCGTGGGCCGTTGATGATAAGAATTTCCAGCAATTTACCGCAGAGAAAGGTTACGAGCTGGAGGAAAGCTTCCCGGCGGACCGCAGCACGCTGCGTCAGCTCACTAAATATGCGGGCAGCGGCGGCGGGTTGACGATCAATTTCGATGCCATGCTGCTGGGCGAGCGTATTTTCTGGGATCCCGCTACGGATACCCTGACCATTAAAGGCACGCCGCCGAACCTGCGCGATCAGCTACAGCGCCGCACATCAGGTAAGTAAAAAGTATTCGGTGGGTGGCGCTTACGCTTACCCACCCTACAACTGCTGCAGGCCGGATAAGCGTAAGCGTTAACCAACGGTTACTGCAGGCTGGATAAGCGTAAGCGTTAACCAACGGTTGCTGCAGGCCGGATAAGCGTAAGCGTTAACCAACGGTTGCTGCAGGCCGGATAAGCGTAAGCGCATCCAACGATTGCTGCAGGTCGGATAAGCGTAAGCGTTAACCAACGGTTGCTGTAGGTCGGATAAGCGTAAGTGCCATCCGACATGTATCGCTAGCCAGAAAGCAAAAAACCCGCGTGAGCGGGTTTTTTTCGAGCTACCTTCGCGATTAAGCGCGAACGAAGTCGATGTGAGACAGTTTTGGCTTGAACGGGTGACGCTGAACAGCCTGAACCTTCACTTTTACTTCTGTACCGTCAACAACCAGAGTCAGAACTTCTTCGTAGAAACCAGGTTTTGCCTGCAGGTTCATTACGGAGTCATGGTCCAGTTCGATAGAGATTGCAGCTTCGGAACCACCATAGATGATTGCCGGGAATTTATTAGCTGCACGCAGGCGGCGGCTCGCACCCTTGCCCTGCTCTTTGCGTTTTTCTACATTGATAGTAAACATTAACTGTTTCTCTCTTAAATACTCCTGCTACAGGCGACCCAGCAACAGGAAAAGTTTTCTGCTTTGCGGATGCAAAAGCGGGCGCATTATAGCTATATCCCAGACGTGCGGCAACGATAATGACTAATTTATTGTTAGTCAGCCACGCAGTTCATTAGCGCGCCGAAAGCGCCCTTCATAGTCGAACACCTTTTCGCGCACGTTCCAGAACTGGCCGTTTTTGCGTGCGACCACGAAATCCGGATGGCGAAACAGCGGCTGCTGCGCGACAACATCTGCGGCGGTTATCCAGCGCAGCGGTACGCCAGGCACCCGGCTATGCGGGCGGATAAACAGCTGTTCGAAGGCCATTCGCTGGGCAGGCGTATGCAGACGAAAGCGCTCGCTCACATCGGCACCGTCTTCATCGTAATAGGTGACTTTTAGCCAGTCACCTTTGGCGTCGCTGCCTTGCTGTAGCGTCATTCCGCTACAACGCAGCACCAGCGCATCTTTAAGCTTCAGGGCCGCTTTCAGCATATCGTCCGGATCGACCAGCACATGATCGCATTGGTGGCAGCGGCGGGCGGCAATATCGTTTTCCGCATTGCACTGGGGACAGTTTTTAAAGCGGAAGCGATAATCACACTGCTCCCGGCGCCCCTCATCATCCTCGAACCAGCCCTGACAGCGGCGGCCAAAATGTTCGATGATGGTGCCATCACCGGTGGTTTTCCCCCAGAACGTATTGGCGAATCCGCAAGACGGGCAGAAAACCTGCACCGGAACGTTGTCGCTTTTTCCCTTTGCGTTGCCCACTTCCGGCGTAAACAGGTCGTGCGGATTTCCGGCGTAATCAAGGATTAAACAGTCGGTCTTGCCGGGGGAGAGGCGTAATCCGCGGCCAACAATTTGTTGGTAAAGGCTTACTGATTCCGTCGGCCGCAGAATGGCGATTAAATCGACATGCGGCGCGTCAAAGCCCGTGGTCAGCACGGCTACGTTGACCAGGAAGCGGAACTGCTGGTTTTTAAAGGCTTCGATTAACGTATCGCGTACCGCTCCTGGCGTATCCGCCGTAATCAGCGCGGCATCGTCAGAAGGTAAAAGGGCGGTGATTTCTTTTGCATGCTCTACGGTGGCGGCAAAAATCATCACGCCGCGCCGCTGGGCGGCAAATTCTACAATCTGGCTGATGATATGCGGCGTGATGCGCTTTTGCTGTTTCAGCTCACGGTTGAGGTCGGCCTCGCTAAACAACCCGTTAGCTTGAGCCTGCAACCGACTGAAATCATACTGCACAACCGGCATATCTAACCTTTCCGGCGGGGTTAGATAGCCATGCTTAATCATGTAGCGCAGCGGCAGCTCATAAATGCAGTCGCGGAACAGCGCTTTTTCATCGCCGCGCACCATGCCATGGTAGTGGTAATGGTAAATCCAGCCTTTGCCCAGGCGATATGGCGTGGCGGTAAGCCCCAACAGGCGCAGTTTAGGATTCGCGGAGCGCAGATGGGCGAGGATTTGCTGATACTGGCTTTCATCCGCTTTGCCGATGCGGTGGCACTCATCGACGATCAACAGGGAAAACTCACCGTGAAACTGCTCAAGGTTGCGGGCAACCGACTGAACGCTGCCGAAGACAACCTTGCCGTGGCTTTCCTTGCGTTGCAGGCCGGCGGCAAAAATATCAGCCTCAAGCCCCAGCGCGCGATATTTGGCATGATTCTGGGCTACAAGCTCTTTTACGTGAGCAAGCACCAGGACGCGCCCACGAGCAATGCGTGCCAGCTCTGCAATCACCAGACTCTTACCAGCGCCGGTTGGCAACACAATCACGGCGGGTTCAAGGTGTTTGCGAAAATGGGCGAGGGTGGCGTCCACCGCTTCTTGTTGATAAGGACGTAAGGTAAAAGGCATTGGCATTCAGGTTTCTAAGACATCAGCGCAGATTATGGCACGAAACGGGGTTTTAACTTGAGAGAGTTTTTGATGTCGCTATACTGGCAAATTAATTAACAGGCAAACGATTTACGCTGTCCAGGCGGCTCAGATGTCCGGCCAGTTTAGCTGTAAACTGGCACCTCCATGAAACAGGCAAGACTTAATGCGACTCGACAAATTTATTTCTCAGCAGCTCGGCGTGAGCCGTGCCATTGCTGGCCGTGAAATTCGCGCTCAACGTATCACCATCGACGGAGAAGTGGTGCGTGACGCCTCCTTTAAGCTCAATCTGGACCATCAGGTTGAGTTCGATGGCAATCCCCTGAATCAGCAGAATGGCCCCCGCTACTTTATGCTGAATAAACCGCAAGGCTATGTGTGCTCTACCGAAGACCCGGATCATCCAACGGTGCTCTATTTCCTCGATGTGCCGGTGGCACACAAGCTGCATGCCGCCGGACGTCTGGATATCGACACCACGGGCCTGGTGCTGATGACAGACGACGGCCAGTGGTCGCACCGCATTACATCACCGCGTCACCACTGTGAGAAAACTTATCTGGTGACGCTTGAATCGCCGGTTGCCGATGACACCGCCGAGCAGTTTGCTCACGGCGTACAGCTGCATAATGAAAAAGATCTCACTAAGCCGGCCAGGCTTGACGTCATCACCCCGACGGAAGTCCGGCTGACCATCAGCGAAGGGCGTTACCACCAGGTCAAACGCATGTTTGCCGCCGTGGGCAACCGCGTGACTGGTCTGCATCGTGAGCGCATCGGTGAGATCGAACTGGACCAGGATCTGGAGCCGGGCGAATACCGTCCGTTAACGGAACAGGAAATTGCCAGCGTAGGCATGCCAAAAAGCTAACTTCAGGAGTTACCGTTGAGTACCAAGCAGAATTCGTCAGTCGGGATCGTTGTGATTCTTGGCCTGCTGGCCATGTTAATGCCGCTGTCGATTGATATGTACCTGCCGGCTTTGCCGGTTATCGCTTCCGAATTTGGCGTGCCTGCCGGTAGCGCACAGATGACGCTGAGTACCTATATACTCGGCTTTGCTATCGGCCAGCTGTTTTATGGCCCAATGGCGGACAGCATCGGGCGTAAACCGGTGGTGCTCGGCGGTACGCTGGTCTTTGCGGCGGCAGCCATCGCCTGCGCGCTGTCCCAGACGATCGATCATCTTATTGCAATGCGTTTTCTGCACGGCCTTTCGGCTGCGGCGGCAAGCGTGGTGATTAACGCCTTAATGCGCGATATCTATCCAAAGGAAGAGTTCTCGCGCATGATGTCGTTTGTCATGCTGATAACGACTATCGCACCGCTGGTTGCGCCGATGGTGGGCGGGGCGGTACTGGTATGGTTTAGCTGGCATGCGATTTTCTGGATCCTCGCTCTGGCCGCGCTGCTGGCATCAGCGATGATATTCTTCCTGATTCATGAAACGCTGCCGGTTGAACGCCGCCAGAAATTCCATCTGCGTACCACCATTGGCAACTTTGCCACGTTGTTCCGCCACAAGCGTGTGCTCAGCTATATGCTGGCGAGCGGCTTCAGCTTTGCGGGAATGTTCTCGTTTCTCAGCGCCGGGCCGTTTGTTTACATTGAGCTGAACCACGTCGCGCCGCAGCATTTTGGCTATTATTTCGCGCTCAATATCGCGTTCCTGTTCATTATGACGATCGTTAACAGCCGCTTTGTGCGTCGTGTTGGCGCGTTGAATATGTTCCGCTTCGGTCTGTATGTGCAGTTTGCGATGGCTATCTGGCTGGTTATCAGCGCCCAGTTTGATTTTGGCTTCTGGGCGCTGGTGCTTGGCGTGGCGGCCTTTGTGGGCTGTGTTTCGATGGTGTCGTCCAACGGCATGGCCGTTATTCTTGACGAGTTTCCTCATATGGCGGGTACGGCATCTTCTCTGGCAGGGACTTTCCGTTTTGGCATCGGTGCCCTGACGGGCGCGCTGCTTTCTATCGCCACTTTTAACACCGCCTGGCCGATGATCTGGTCAATCGCCGTGTGCGCTACCTGCTCTATACTCTTTTATCTCTACGCAAGTCGTCCCCGCAAGTCCGCAGCCTGATACTAAACGGGTACGTCACGTACCCGTTTGTTAATCCAAATCAACGAAATTTCTGCATCAGTGCCTACAATTTGTTTCTGAAATGTAAACGTTACAACAACGAAAAGTCACAGCTTTGTAGTTAAAAAGGTTGAGTTAGATCACAGAAAGCGTTACATATAACGCCGAAACGCGCGCGCAGGCGCATAAACAAGCGTTATTCATAAAAAATAATCCCATTATTACAGCGGATGTAAACGGTTTACGGGTTGTCTATGCGCAATTTATCAACATTGTGTTAACCTTTGTGTAAACTATTTATGTAATACTTTTGTACGAATTCTTCGGGGACACGATTTTGAATACGTTACAACTTTCCATCGTTCATCGCTTACCGCAAAGCTATCGCTGGTCGGCGGGTTTTGCTGGTCTGAAGGTTGAACCGATTCCGCAACATGCCCGGGACGCCGAGAACTGTCTGATTGGCCTGAAGCTGCTCAGCGAAGACGGTGACAAAGCGTGGCCAATCATGCACAAGCTTAGCCAGGCGCTTAGCGATATTGAAGTGGATTGCTCGGTGGTGGAGTGTGAAGGCGAGCCGTGCCTGTTTGTTAATCGTCAGGACGAACTGGCAGCAACCTGCCGCCTGAAGAATTTCGGCGTGGCGATTGCCGAATCCTTCTCCGGCACCAATCCGTTCTGATTGTTCCGGGGCTCAGGCCAGTGCCAGAAGCTGGCGAGTATACTCCGTCTGTGGCGTCGCGAAGACTTTCTGACAGTCACCCTGCTCAACTACTTCCCCTTGCCGCAACACGATTATCTGATGACACAAAGACTTCACGATTTTTAAGTCATGGCTGATGAAAATGTACGCCAGCCGGTGCTTTTCCTGTAGCGACTTCAGCAAGGCCAGAATTTGCGCCTGTACGGATCTATCCAGCGAGGACGTCGGCTCATCCAGAATGATCAATTGCGGTTGCAGAATAAGCGCGCGCGCGATAGCAATGCGCTGGCGCTGTCCGCCGGAAAACTCAGCCGTAGAACGATGGCGGGTTTCGGGATCGAGC
>DALYUA010000109.1:0-8814 GCA_031993245.1 Buttiauxella sp.
CTGGCGCGGTTAGCCAAATAACAAGGATGATGGGATGATCTATCGCGTAAAGAGTTGGTTGATAGCTGCCTGCCTGCTGGCGATTTGTACCCAGGCCGGGGCGGCGAGTCTTGCGGATATTCAGGTCTCTAACGGTGATAACCAGGCACGTATCACCTTTAGTTTTATGGGCGATCCGGAATATTCGTTTGTTCAGGATGATAAAAAAAGCGTCGCGCTGGATATCAGGCAAACCGGCGTGATCCAGGGTTTACCGCTGCAATTCAGCGGCAATAACCTCGTCAAAAGCATCCGCTCCGGGCAGCCGAAAGATGCCAGCTCTTTACGCCTTGTGGTAGATCTAACCCAGCCGGGTAAAACACGCGCGGTGAAACAGCAAAACGGTGCAGGTTATACCGTGGTATTCACCATCAATGCGGATGCTCCGCCTCCACCACCTCCGGTTGTGGCTAAGCGCGTAGAGCCAGCGCCAGTGTCCCGGCCTTCAGAACCGGCTAAAAATCCCTTTAAAACTCAGCAAATAACGGGTGTTATCGGTTCTAACACGGCAACTCGTCCGGCGCGCACCAGGCGGACCAGCGTAAGTTCAGATACCGTTGTGGTCGCTATTGACGCAGGACACGGCGGCCAGGATCCCGGTGCAATCGGCCCTGGCGGCACGAAAGAGAAAAATGTCACTATTTCTATTGCTCGCAAATTGCGGGCGCTGCTTAATGACGATCCGATGTTTAAGGGCGTGCTGACCCGTGACGGCGATTATTTTATCTCGGTGATGGGCCGTTCGGACGTGGCGCGTAAGCAGAACGCCAATATTCTGGTTTCGATTCATGCGGATGCCGCACCGAACCGCGATGCAACCGGCGCTTCCGTATGGGTACTGTCAAATCGCCGAGCGAACAGCGAAATGGCGGGCTGGCTGGAGCAGCATGAGAAGCAGTCGGAACTGCTGGGCGGCGCGGGCGATGTACTGGCAAACAGCCAGGCGGATCCGTACCTCAGCCAGGCTGTACTGGATTTGCAGTTCGGTCATTCCCAGCGTGTCGGGTATGATGTGGCGACCAAAATGCTGACGCAGCTTGGGCAGATAGGTTCGCTACATAAACGCCGCCCGGAACATGCGAGCCTTGGCGTGCTGCGTTCCCCGGATATTCCTTCCGTGCTGGTGGAAACCGGATTTATCAGTAATAACGGCGAAGAGCGCCTGCTGGATAGCGATGACTACCAGCAGCAGATCGCAAAAGCTATCTACGAAGGGCTGCGGAATTACTTCCTGACGCACCCGTTACAGTCGGCGCCGGCGGGACAAACCGTAAAAACACAAGGCGCAGATGTAGACAAAATCGCCATTACTCAATAAGGATTTCTATGCCGATTCAGGTTCTGCCTCCCCAGCTTGCGAACCAGATTGCCGCAGGCGAAGTGGTTGAACGCCCTGCGTCGGTGGTAAAAGAGCTGATAGAAAATAGCCTCGATGCCGGTGCGACACGTATCGACATCGATATCGAACGCGGCGGCGCGAAGCTTATCCGCATCCGCGACAATGGCTGCGGTATCAACAAGGACGAACTGGCGCTGGCGCTGGCTCGTCACGCTACCAGTAAGATTGCTTCGCTTGATGACCTTGAGGCTATTATCAGCCTCGGCTTTCGTGGTGAAGCGCTGGCAAGTATCAGCTCTGTTGCTCGTCTTACGCTGACTTCCCGTACCGCAGAGCAGAGCGAAGCGTGGCAGGCCTACGCAGAAGGGCGCGATCAGAACGTGACGGTAAAACCTGCCGCGCATCCGGTTGGCACCACGCTTGAAGTGCTGGATCTGTTTTAC
Organism: Buttiauxella sp.; assembly: GCA_031993245.1. GTDB lineage: Bacteria > Pseudomonadota > Gammaproteobacteria > Enterobacterales > Enterobacteriaceae > Dryocola. The sequence goes on from DALYUA010000109.1 coordinate 1,822, forward strand.
AATACGCCAGCCCGCCGCAAATTTATGCGCACGGAGAAAACTGAATTCAACCATATCGATGAGATCGTGCGCCGCATAGCGCTGGCGCGCTTTGACGTGTCGATAAACCTCAATCACAACGGCAAGATGGTGCGTCAGTATCGTGCCGTGCAGGAAGGCGCGCCGCGTGAACGTCGTCTCGGGGCGATTTGCGGCACGTCGTTTTTAGAGCAGGCGCTGAAAATCGAATGGCAGCATGGCGATCTGGCGCTGCGGGGGTGGGTCGCCGAACCTTCTGCCACTACCTCTACGCTGGCGGAAATTCAGTATTGCTATGTGAATGGCCGCATGATGCGCGATCGTCTCATTGTTCATGCGATTCGCCAGGCCTGTGAAGATAAGCTGGGCGCCGAGCGGCAGCCAGCTTTCGTGCTCTATCTGGAAATCGACCCACATCAGGTTGACGTGAACGTGCATCCCGCCAAGCACGAAGTCCGTTTCCATCAGTCACGCCTGGTACATGATTTTATTTATCAGGGCGTGCTGAGCGTGCTGCAGCAGCAAAGTGAAAATCGTCTGCTGCAGGAAGAAACCCCAGCCGGGGTCGCGCAGGAGCGCTGGCAGCCGGAAAACCGTGTGGCTTCGGGGCGTAATCAGTTTTCCACCCCGCCTCAAACGCCTCAAACGCCTCCATCGCCTCGTGAAGCGACGCCTCGCGAATCCGGGAAAAATGCCAGTGCGCAGCATCCGGCTGCATGGCCAAATGCGACGCCCGGTTACCAGAAGCAGCAAGGCGAGCTTTATCGCCAGCTACTGGATACCCCAACGGCTCCGCCAGCGGCTAACCGCGCTGAGGAACCGAGCGCGCTGGAAGGGCACTGCCAGAGTTTTGGACGAGTACTGACGATTATTCCACCGCAGTACGCGCTTCTGGAGCGTGATGATAGCCTGATGCTTTTATCTCTCACCGTGGCGGATCGCTGGCTGAAGCAGGCGCAGCTGGTGCCGGGTAGTGAAGGGATTCGCGCGCAGCCACTGCTGATTCCCGTGCGCATGAAAGTTTCTAAGGAAGAGCTGGACGTTTTGATGCGTTATCAACCGTTATTACTGAGTATGGGCATTGAATTTGCCGCAGAGGCCAGACAAATAACGATCCGCACCGTACCTTTACCTTTACGTAAACAAAATTTACAAATCTTGATTCATGAACTGCCAGGATACCTGGCGCAACAGGCAGAGGTGAGCGCAACGCAAATTGCTCACTGGTTCGCTCGTCATTTGACCTGCGAACATGAGCGGTGGAATCAGGCACAAGCTATTGCTTTACTTGCCGACATTGAGCGCCTTTGCCCGCAAATGGTGAAAAATCCACCTGGCGGTTTGTTACAACCTGTTGATTTAACGCTGGCGATGAACGCCCTGAAACATGACTGAAGTAAGTAAAAACCTGCCGCAGGCAATTTTTTTGATGGGGCCTACTGCCTCAGGTAAGACGGCATTAGCCATTAATTTGCGGAAATCGTTGCCGGTAGAGTTGATAAGCGTCGATTCGGCCCTTATCTATCAAGGGATGGATATCGGAACGGCGAAGCCGACGGCGGAAGAGCAAGCTCTGGCTCCGCACCGGTTACTCGATATTCTCGATCCGGCACAGGCGTATTCAGCTGCGGATTTCCGCCGCGATGCGCTGGCGCAGATGGCTGAAATTACCGCGAGCGGGCGTATCCCCTTGTTAGTTGGGGGAACTATGCTCTACTTCAAGGCGCTGTTAGAAGGGCTTTCACCGTTACCTGCGGCCGATCCGGACGTTCGCGCGAGGATTGAACAACAGGCAGCAGAGCAGGGATGGGATGCGTTGCATCGTCAACTGGTCGACATCGACCCGGTTGCCGGAGCGCGGATTCATCCAAACGATCCGCAAAGGCTTTCCCGGGCACTGGAAGTTTTTTTCATTTCGGGTAAAACTTTAACGGAACTGACGCAAACGTCAGGAGACGCTCTGCCGTACCAGGTGCATCAGTTCGCCATCGCCCCGGCGAGCCGTGAACTGCTCCATCAGCGCATTGAGCAGCGTTTTCATCAGATGTTAGCTTCAGGTTTTGAAGCAGAAGTGCGGGCTCTTTTTACCCGCGGAGATTTGCATACGGAGATGCCTTCCATTCGTTGTGTGGGTTACCGACAGATGTGGTCATATCTGGCGGGTGAAGTATCACATGAGGAAATGGTTTATCGAGGTATTTGCGCGACGAGACAATTGGCTAAACGCCAGATGACCTGGTTGCGAGGCTGGGAAGATATTTGCTGGTTAAACAGCGAAAACCCTGAACTGGCCCGCGATGAAGTATTACAGGTTGTTAGTGCGAAGCACCAATGAATGTGTACAATTGAATCGATATCGTGCGCAAATTTTTACGCAGTTTTTCAGAGCCTCAGGGTTCTTGAGTTACAAACAACAAGCATATAAGGAAAAGATAGAATGGCTAAGGGGCAATCATTACAAGATCCGTTCCTGAACGCATTGCGTCGGGAACGTGTTCCAGTTTCTATTTATTTGGTGAATGGTATTAAGCTGCAAGGTCAGATTGAGTCTTTCGATCAGTTCGTGATCCTGTTGAAAAACACGGTCAGTCAGATGGTCTATAAGCACGCGATTTCAACTGTTGTTCCGTCTCGTCCTGTATCCCATCACAGTAATAACACGGGTACTGGCGGTTCTGGCAGCTACCACCATGGTGGAAGTGCGCAGGGTTCTGCGCCACAACAAGACAGCGAAGACGCCGAATAAGGCATTTGTTGTTTTCCAGATCGGGGAACCAGGAAAGCTGCGTTCCCCGCTGGTCTTTTTGAGAGGTTATACGCTTGTTTGACCGTTATGACGCAGGTGAGCAGGCGGTACTGGTACACATCTATTTTTCGCAAGACAAAGACATGGAGGACCTCGCGGAGTTTGAATCCCTGGTCTCTTCAGCCGGCGTCGAAGCGCTGCAGGTGGTGACCGGTAGCCGCAAAGCGCCGCATCCAAAGTATTTTGTTGGTGAAGGCAAAGCCGTAGAAATCGCCGATGCAGTTAAAGCCACTGGGGCTTCGGTCGTGCTATTCGATCATGCATTGTCCCCGGCGCAAGAACGTAACCTTGAAGCCCTGTGCGCCTGTCGGGTTATCGACAGAACGGGGCTTATTTTAGATATTTTTGCTCAGCGTGCGCGTACCCACGAAGGTAAGTTGCAGGTTGAGCTGGCACAGTTGCGCCATCTGGCAACGCGTCTGGTCCGTGGCTGGACTCACCTTGAGCGTCAAAAAGGTGGGATTGGTTTACGCGGTCCCGGCGAAACGCAGCTTGAGACGGACCGCCGACTGCTGCGTAACCGCATCATGCAGATCCTTGGACGCTTAGAACGAGTTGAAAAACAACGCGAACAAGGGCGGCGCTCGCGCGCGAAAGCCGATGTGCCGACAGTCTCATTGGTGGGCTACACCAACGCCGGTAAATCCACCCTTTTTAACCAAATTACAGCGGCTGAAGTGTATGCCGCAGATCAGCTGTTCGCCACGCTCGATCCTACGCTGCGTCGTATCGACGTTGCAGATGTGGGGGAAACCGTGCTGGCAGATACGGTGGGCTTTATTCGGCATCTGCCTCATGACCTTGTGGCAGCGTTTAAAGCAACCCTGCAGGAGACCCGTCAGGCCACGCTGTTATTACACGTGATTGATGCGTCGGATCTCAGAGTTCAGGAAAACATCGCCGCAGTCGATGCTGTTTTAGCAGAGATCGAAGCCGATGAAATACCCGTCCTGCTGGTTATGAACAAAGTCGATATGCTCGATGAGTTTGAGCCACGTATCGACAGGAATGACGAAAATGTACCGATACGCGTCTGGCTTTCAGCCCAGACGGGTGCCGGTATTCCACTGCTTTTCCAGGCTTTGACTGAACGTTTATCTGGTGAAATTGCGCAGCATACGTTGTGCTTACCCCCCCAGGCTGGGCGACTTCGGAGCCGGTTTTATCAGCTTCAGGCAATAGAAAAAGAGTGGATGGAGGATGACGGTAGCGTTGGCTTACAGGTTCGTATGCCCATTGTCGACTGGCGTCGCCTCTGTAAACAAGAACCGGCACTGATGGATTACATTGTTTGACCGGAGCGCGTTTGTCCTGAAGACTTTTTCCCCTACGGGGGATATCACCGCACAACAAATATGGAGCATAAACATGGCGTGGAATCAGCCCGGTAATAACGGACAGGACCGCGACCCGTGGGGAAGCAGCAAACCTGGCGGCGACTCTGGGGGTAACAAAGGAGGGCGCGATCAGGGACCACCTGATCTGGATGATATCTTCCGTAAATTAAGTAAAAAGCTTGGCGGCTTAGGCGGCGGTAAAAGCGGCGGTACCGGTGGCGGTTCTTCCCAGACTCCACGTCCACACATTGGCGGCCGCGTGGTGGGTATTGTTGCTGTCGCTGCGGTTATCATTTGGGCGGCAACCGGGTTCTATACCATTAAAGAAGCCGAACGTGGCGTTGTGACGCGCTTTGGTAAATTCAGTCATCTGGTTGAACCGGGCCTGAACTGGAAGCCGACCTTCATTGACAGCGTGCGAGCCGTTAACGTGGAATCCGTGCGTGAACTCGCCGCTTCTGGCGTGATGCTGACTTCTGATGAAAACGTCGTACGCGTGGAAATGAACGTGCAGTACCGCGTAACCGATCCGCAAAGATACCTGTATAGCGTAACCAGCGCGGACGACAGTCTGCGTCAGGCAACTGACAGCGCGCTGCGTGGCGTAATCGGCAAATACACTATGGATAAGATCCTCACCGAGGGTCGTACCATTATCCGTAACGATACCCAGCGCGAACTGGAAGAAACCATTCGCCCGTACAACATGGGTATCACCCTGCTTGACGTGAACTTCCAGGCGGCGCGTCCACCTGAAGAAGTGAAGGCCGCGTTTGACGATGCGATTTCTGCGCGTGAAAACGAACAGCAGTACATTCGTGAAGCTGAAGCCTACACCAACGAAGTTCAGCCGCGTGCTAATGGTCAGGCGCAGCGTATCCTTGAAGAAGCTCGCGCTTATAAAACGCAGACCGTGTTAGAAGCGCAGGGTGAAGTTGCTCGCTTCGCGAAGATGCTGCCAGAGTACAAAGCTGCTCCGGATATTACTCGTGAACGTCTGTACATCGAAACCATGGAAAAAGTGCTTAGCCAAACCCGTAAAGTGCTGGTCAATGATAAAGGTGGCAACCTGATGGTTCTGCCGCTCGATCAGATGCTCAAAGGTGGGGCGCAGCCTGCAGCCAAGGGCGATAACAGCGGTGCAAACAACTTACTGCGCCTGCCGCCAGCTTCCAGCTCAAGTAGCGGTAGCGCCAGCACTTCGTCCTCTACCAACAGAGGCGATATCATGGATCAGCGCCGTGCCGACGCACAGCGCACTGATAACCAGCGCGTAGGGAGTGAATAACGATGCGTAAGTCAGTCATTGCTTTAATTATCATCGTGCTGGTGGTGCTGTTCACCTCTGTCTTCGTGGTGCACGAAGGCGAGCGCGGGATTACGTTACGCTTCGGTAAAGTTCTGCGTGACGACGAAAACAAGCCGGTGGTTTACGAGCCGGGCCTGCACTTTAAAGTGCCGTTTATCGAATCGGTGAAAACCCTCGATGCTCGTATTCAGACCATGGACAACCAGGCCGATCGCTTTGTCACCAAAGAGAAGAAAGACCTGATTGTTGATTCCTACATCAAATGGCGCATCAGCGACTTCAGTCGTTACTACCTGGCAACGGGCGGTGGCGATGTTTCTCAGGCGGAAGTGCTGTTAAAACGTAAGTTCAGCGACCGTCTGCGTTCTGAAATTGGTCGCCTGGATGTGAAAGATATCGTGACCGATTCACGCGGTCGTTTGACGCTGGATGTCCGTGACGCGCTGAACTCCGGTTCTGCGGGCACGGACGATGAAGTGGCAACGCCTGCAGCAGACGATGCTATCGCTTCTGCGGCAGCGCGCATTACCAAAGAAACCAACGGTAAGGTCGCGGTCGTCAACCCGAACAGTATGGCGGCGTTGGGTATTGAAGTAGTAGACGTACGCATCAAGCAGATCAACCTGCCTGCTGAAGTATCCGAAGCTATTTACAACCGTATGCGCGCCGAGCGTGAAGCGGTAGCCCGTCGCCACCGCTCACAGGGCCAGGAAGAAGCTGAAAAACTGCGTGCAACCGCCGACTACGAAGTAACCCGGACTCTGGCAGAAGCCGAGCGTCAGGGACGCATCAGTCGTGGTGAAGGTGATGCAGAAGCGGCCAAACTGTTTGCCGACGCATTCAGCCAGGACCCAGACTTCTACGCCTTTATTCGTAGCCTGCGTGCCTACGAGGCGAGCTTCAAGTCCGGTCAGGACGTGATGGTGATGAGCCCGGACAGCGATTTCTTCCGCTACATGAAAACGCCTGCGAACAGCTCACGTTAATTTCGTAAGCAACATTATCAAGAGCCGGTTTGACCGGCTCTTAATTTGTAGACAAAGAAGAAAAAAGCGTGGTTTTTCCTTCTTTGTGGTTATCAGCCGAAAGTCAATGAATTGATTTTCCGGTTAATTTTTCTGGAAGCATATTTCAGAACGTCTCAGTCTGAGAGCCGGTTTGACCGGCTCTTTTTTTATCCGCTTCAGGTAATGTTATGAACTCTACAATCTGGATAGCGCTGGCGCTCGTTCTGGTACTCGAAGGCCTGGGACCGATGCTTTATCCGCGTATGTGGCGCCGTATGATAGCCGCGATGACCCAACTGCCTGACAACACGCTACGTCGTTTTGGCGGCGGACTAGTGGTTGCAGGCGTCGTTATCTACTATATGTTGAGCCGTACGGCTGGCTAAATAAGATTCAGGTGGCTGATTACCATTTTGTGGACTAAAAGGGCTGATCATCGGGGAAACCGATGGTAGAATCCTTTTTTAAGCAAACGGTGATTTTGAAAAATGGGTAACAACGTCGTCGTACTGGGCA
>DALYUA010000110.1:0-8779 GCA_031993245.1 Buttiauxella sp.
CATCGGTCAGGCACAGGCAGACAATGCCGCTGCCGTGGCGAATGGTCAGCGCCATTTGCTCAACGGTCATGGTCTCGGCAGGAAAAATCATGTCGCCTTCGTTCTCGCGATCTTCATCATCGAGAACCATCACGCCGCGGCCTTCGCGCAATGCAGCAAGTGCATGTTCTACGCGCTGAGTCGGGGTGCCAAATGCAGAAAGTAGCGTCTGATTCATGGTAAAAAAACCTCATTAACATTATGGTTACCAGAATCAGGGCAGTCTTAGGAGCTATGAAAAATAACGTGGGCAGGCCGGGGCCTGACTTTGTCGTTACTCTCTCCCATCCGGACTTTAACCGTCGGCCCCGGAATTACACCGGATCTGCTGACCTCCGAAGTGATTCGGAGCGCTCGCGGGCTTTCAGCGTACGCTGATTTACCGCCGGTGGGGAGTTTCGCCCCGCCCTGAGAATAAGCAGGCTTACTATAGCGCCGATGATTTTTCCTGGCAACGCCATTTGAGGTTTATCACCTGGCAATCAGGTATTACACTTAAGCTATTCAAGCAGGTTAAATGGAAACCACTATGATTGACCCGAAAAAAATTGAGCAGATAGCCCGTCAGGTTCATGAGTCGATGCCGAAAGGGATTCGTGAGTTCGGGGATGACGTTGAAAAGAAAATCCGTCAGGTTTTGCAGGCGCAGCTAACGCGTCTGGATCTGGTGAGCCGTGAAGAGTTTGATGTGCAGACGCAGGTTCTGCTGCGCACCCGGGAAAAAATAGCATTGCTGGAACAGCGTTTAAACGAGCTGGAAAACCGCCCGGCAGCCGCACCGGTGCCGGCTGTAGTTCCACCGACAGAACCACAGATGTAAAAAACGCCCCTGACCGGGGCGTTAGAGATTGCTAACAAAGAAGGAAAAAGCGTGATTTTTCCTTCTTTGTGGTTGTTCTGCCGAAAATCAATAAATTGATTTTTCTGTTAATTAACCAGAGCTATCTTTCAGAACCTTGCCAACCATAAAGCTTGCCATCAATCTGTAACGCCCCGCCGGGGGCGTTTTTTATGCCTCGTGGCTTTGGATCTTTTTAATGATGTTGGTGGTTGAACATCCGTCTTCAAAGTTCAGCACCATTACTTCGCCGCCGTTCGCCCACACTTCTTTACTGCCGGCAATATCGTCCGGCTTGTAGTCGCCGCCTTTCACCAGCAGATCCGGCAGGATCTCACCGATCAGACGCTGCGGGGTGTCTTCTTCAAACAGCACAACCCAGTCCACAGCTTCCAGCGCGGAAAGCACGATCATACGCTGATCCTGCGGATTCACCGGACGGGTTTCCCCTTTCAGACGTCTGGTTGAAGCATCGCTGTTTACGGCCACAATCAGGCGATCGCCAAGTTTACGCGCGTTCGCAAGGTAGGAAACGTGGCCCGCGTGCAGAATATCGAACACGCCGTTGGTCATCACAACCTTCTCGCCGCGTTTACGGGCGCTCGCAACGGCAACTTTCAGTTCAGCTTCGGTCATCACGCCGAAACCCGTGTCCGCGCGGCCACGTACCGCGTTTTCCAGTTCGATCGGGGAAACGGTAGATGTCCCGAGTTTGCCGACCACCACACCCGCCGCCGCATTAGCAAAATAGCAGGCTTCTTCCAGAGAATTACCCGCCGCAAGCGTTGCCGCCAGCACGCCAATTACCGTATCGCCTGCACCGGTCACATCGTAAACTTCCTGCGCCTGAGTCGGCAGATGAACCGGCTCAAGACCAGGCTGCAACAGCGTCATACCCTGCTCGGAACGCGTCACCAGCAGTGCGGATAAATCGTAATCCGCAATCAACTGCATGCCGCGCTCCACCAGCTCAGCCTCGCTTTTGCATTTACCCACCACCGCTTCAAACTCAGAGAGATTGGGTGTCAACAGCGTTGCGCCGCGATAGCGCTCGAAATCGGTTCCTTTGGGATCGATAAGCACCGGTACTTTGGCCGCACGAGCAAGGCTAATCATCTGGCGAATGCTTGCCAGTGCCCCTTTTGCATAATCAGACAGCACCAGCGCGCCAATGTGCGGCAGCGCCTGAGCAATGCGTTCGTGCAGCGGTTCAGGATCAACGCCTTCAAAGCCTTCTTCAAAGTCCAGGCGGATCAGCTGCTGGTTGCGGGAAAGCACGCGCAGCTTGGTGATCGTTGGGTGAGTCGGAACTGAAACAAAGTCGCATTTGACGTTCACACCCGCCAGCGTCTGGCTTAATGCTCGCGCAGCGTCATCAATGCCGGTCAGCCCAACCAGGCGGGAATTTGCGCCGAGCGAAGCGATATTCATCGCCACGTTGGCAGCACCGCCAGGACGTTCTTCGATAGTATCGACCTTGACCACCGGCACCGGGGCTTCCGGGGAGATACGGCTGGTTGGGCCATACCAGTAGCGATCCAGCATCACATCACCAACCACCATGACGCCTGCACGGCTGTATTCGGGCAGCGTTACTTTCATTCCTGACTCTCCAGAGAGGGAAAAAATTTTGCGCGAGATAATATCACAATTAACTCTCCGCGCGCGTTTGCGCCTCGTCCAGCCACGTGCGCCAGCTGCGCTCAACCTGCTCGCGCTCGGCGGCAAACGCATCAAGCTCCACGTTGCCCGGCAACTCCTGTAAGGCCAGGTGGTGCAGCTCATCGCGCAGCGTGACGTAAGCATGGGTCAGCGCTTTCGCTTCGTCATCACTCATAATGTCGTTTTGCGCCATTAATTCCAGAATGCGCACATTATCGGACCAGCGCGTTAACTTTGGCGCCTGTGCCGCATAACGTAAAACCAGATACTGAGTGATAAATTCAATGTCGGTAATCCCACCCCGATCCGCTTTAATATCAAAGCGTCCACGGTGTTTATCCCCCAGATGGGCGCGCATTTTTTCACGCATTTCACGCACTTCGGTTTGTAGCTTTTCACCTTCGCGCGGGCGGGACAAAATTTCACGGCGGATGGCATCAAACTCGCGGTTCAAAAGCGGATCGCCATAAACGATGCGGGCACGAACCAGAGCCTGATGCTCCCACGTCCAGGCTTCATTTTTCTGATAGTCAGCAAAAGCCTCCGCCGTTGTGACAAGCATTCCTGCCGCGCCAGATGGACGAAGGCGGGCATCCACCTCATACAGAATGCCGGACGAGGTGCGGGTGCTGAACAAGTGAATAACGCGCTGGGCCAGACGGAGATAAAACTGGCGTCCGTCGATTTCGCGCTCGCCATCGGTCATCACTTCCGCCGGGCAATCGTGCAGGAAAACCAAATCGAGATCGGAACTGTAGCCAAGCTCCCAGCCGCCGAGCTTGCCGTAACCAATAACTGCAAACCCGCGCCCTTCTCGCTCACGCAGATGCTTTGGCTGGCCGAAACGCGCCACCATTTGCGTCCACGCCTGCTGAACCACAGCATCGATAATCGCCTCGGCAAGCCAGGTCAGGTGATCGCTGACCTTCATGACCGGCAGCGTTCCGGTGATGTCGGCCGCAGCCACGCGCAAAAGCTGAGCCTGTTTAAACTGGCGCAACGCTTCAAGCTGCTGCTCTTCGTCATCATCCGGGACGCGCAGGAGATACTGGCGCAGCTCGTCTTTATAAGCATCCGTCGCCGTTGGCTGATAGAGCGTGTTCGGATCAAGCAACTCGTCCAGCAACAGCGGATAACGCGCCAGCTGTCCCGCAATCATTGGCGATGCGGCACAGAGCGTGATCAGATGTTTAAGCGCCCCCGAATATTCCGTCAGCAGTTCGAGATAGGTTGTGCGGGTAACAATGCCCAGCAGCAGCGGGAACAGACGCGATAAGAGCAGCGGAGCGTCGCTGCGGGAACAGGCCTCGCTCAGCAGCCGTGGCATAAGCTGATCCAGCACCTGACGGCCACGCGGACCGATGGTCCGTTTATCCGTATCCTGACGGAATTCGCCGACCAGCCGCAGCACTTCGCCACGCGCTTGCGGCGTCAGATGGCTGAGTACGGCTGTGGTGTCGTCCGCATCGAGCGCATCCTGCCATAGCTCACGCCAGGCCTCGGCGATTTTATCCTCGCCCGCTTCCGGTTCATCATCACCGATCAAATCGTTGAATACCTGACGCACGTCATCCATATGCGCCTGCAAGGTTTGCTGTAAAGCATCCCAGCTATCTTCATTCATCGCCCAGGCAAGACGGGCGCGGTTAAGCTCGTCGCCAGGCAGCGTCTGGGTCTGTTCATCGTTGATACTTTGCAGCAGGTTCTCAAGGCGACGCAGATAAAGATAGGCTTCGCGCAATCGCTGCGCGTTGCCTTCCGGCAGCAGATGCAATTGCTGGATAGCCTCTAGAGTCGGCAGCAGCGAGCGGGACTGGAGCGACGGCTCGCGTCCACCGCGGATAAGCTGGAAGACCTGCACGATAAACTCGGTTTCGCGAATGCCGCCGGCGCCAAGTTTGATATTGTCCTTCAGGCCACGGCGGCGCACTTCACGGGCAATCATGCCTTTCATATTACGCAGCGACTGAATGACGCTGAAATCAATGTAGCGGCGGAAGACGAACGGACGCAGCATATTACGCAGCTCCTGGCTCCATGCGTCGTCTGTGTCGCCCATAATCCGCGCTTTAACCATCGCATAGCGCTCCCAGTCGCGCCCCTGCTCCTGATAATAATCCTCCAGCGCCGCAAAGCTCAGCACCAGCGGACCGCTGTCGCCAAACGGGCGCAGACGCATATCCACGCGGTAGACAAAGCCATCCTGCGTAGGCTGGTCGAGCACTTTAATAAGTTTCTGTCCCAGACGCGTGAAGAACTGCGCGTTATCTAATTCACGCCGTCCGCCCTGGGTCGAGCCATTTTCAGGCCAGGCAAAAATCAGGTCGATGTCGGAGGAGAAATTCAGCTCGCCGCCGCCGAGTTTCCCCATGCCGAGGATCATCAGCGGCTGCGGAACGCCATCCCGATTACACGGCGTTCCCCATTCACGGCAACATGCGGCATAAAGCCAGTCGCGAGCAGTGATAATTAGCGTTTCCGCCAGCACGCTCAACTGTTGCAGTGAGATTTCCGTAGGCACCTGCTGCAACGTTTGCGCCCAGGCGATACGGACCATAATGCGGCGACGAAACAGGCGCAGCGCTCTCATCAACGCCGCCTCGTCGTCTACCTCCTGCAACTCACTATGCAGCCAGGCGGCGTAGTGCTGCCACTCTTGCGCTTCAGGAGGACGCTGCTCCAGCTCCAGCAGCCAGGCGGGGTGTGCCACCATGCTGTCGCAGACAAAATCACTGAATGTCAGCACGGCCTGCGCCTCGGCGCTTAACCGTGGACTATCGATCTCTTGTGGCAGGCGCGGTAATACCGCCTGCAGGTGCTGCTGTAAAAGGAGCGAGTGCGGCATTATGTTATCCCGACAGTATGGTTATTTCCCGCTGTGCAACCAGAATGGCGCCTGCGAGATGGCTTCATTACGATAGTGTTCGATTTCCACCTGCTGACGCGAGGTGATGGCATGGCGCAGTCCCTGCCAGTTATCAAGCCACGGCAGCGTTACCGCATCGTCATAAACACCGGCTAACAGGCGGACAGAATCAGTTTCGCGCGCAAGGCGTGGGAGCTGATCGCCATAAGCGTCGCCAAGGGGGCGCTGGAAAGTATTGCGCAGTTCCGCTGCGTGACGAGAAAGATGCGTATCGGCAAAACGCTTAAAGGAGCCCGCCAGTCTGGTGCGGTCTTTCTCATCGACAAATTTTTGCCACTGGCGATTCACCAGCCATTCGGTCAGCGCAAGTTTCGCCCGGCTGCTTTCCGGGCTGTAGACCAGCTCTTCTGCCTTCAGATTCTGTGCCAGCAGCGCTTCACAGGTCATCAGTAGTTCACGTAGGTGAGCGCTTGCTTTACGCGGTACGATGCCGCCAAATAACGCCAGCGCATGGCGAACAAGCCCAACGCCGTTTAGCACGCCATTTTTCGCCGCTTTACTGCCGCGAACCCACAGCTCTTCATGGTATTGCCAGTGCTCCAGCGCCATTTCCAGCGCGCCTTCCAGGCCCTGCTCAACCGTCGCTTTTGGCGCAACATGCAGCACGCCCAGCGGCTTAATTTCACGAGACGCATCACCTGCCGCCAGGTGATAGCCGCGTGCGGCTTTACTCAGGCTTCCCTGACGCAGCCCCGGTTGCGTCACCAGCTGCTGCGCCAGTTCAAGCACCGCCGCCGTTTCGCCTTCCAGCAGCTCCAGCTCCAGCTCACACAGCGGCTCACTTATTTCACCGGCTTTCACTTCACCCAGATCCAGAGCAAGCTCGATCTTGCTGCCGCGGTGAGTAACCACCCACTTCTCACGGGCAAAATCCGTACTGAACAGCGGCTTCAATGCTGGCTGCAATGTCGCGGGCGCCACGCCTTCCGGCCAGACTTCAGCGGGCAGCAACGCCAGATCGAGTTCCGGCTTGCTGAGTTCAACATTATATTCAGGACGCTGATGAAGCCCGCCCGTCACGCGACCGGCAACTTTCATCGTCATTTCATAGCGGCCATCTGTTCCGCGAATACGCAACCCCATATCGTGGCCACGCAGCGTATTCTCCGCTGTTTCGTAATAAATATTAAGCAGTTGGCGAGGTTCGCTATGTTCGCTTTCAAGGGAATTCAGGGTGTTGCGCAGGTTATCCAGCGCCGCTGGATTAACAATAAATTTGAGTTCGATTTCTTGAGGCATCGTCTTTTTACTTTTGGTTGCGGTCACACGGGATAATATCCCGGCGAACTAAATAGCTGGTTGCTGGTCAGTAGATAATATTTTGCCGTAAATTGCCACGCATCGCGCGCAATTTGACGTGCGGAATTTCATCTGAAAAAGGGCTAATGCCTTGTACAAGTGGCGGAATTGACACCAGGATGATTCTCATTCAGGTTTACGGATTGCACCGTCAGACTGATGCCACTACTATCGTTCCACACTTTATGACAATAATGACGAAATAATGCAGAAATTACGCCTGATTTGCCTTACTTTGCTCTCTCTTAGCGTTACCGTTGTGGCTCATGCCGATGAAAAACGTTATGTTTCCGACGAATTAAACACCTGGGTTCGTAGCGGCCCGGGTGATAACTATCGCCTGCTGGGTACAGTAAACGCGGGCGAAGAAGTCACCCTTCTGCAAAGTAACGAAGAGACCAAATATGGTCAGGTGCGCGACAGCAACGGCCGCACCTCCTGGATCCCACTGTCGCAGTTGAGCGCCACTCCAAGCCTGCGCACTCGCGTGCCCGTTCTGGAAAAACAGGTCAAAGACCTGACGGACAAGCTTACTAATATCGACACCACATGGAATCAGCGCACTGCGGAAATGCAGCAAAAGGTCGCCAGGAGCGACGGCGAAATCAACGGGCTTAAAGAAGAAAATCAGCAGCTTAAAAATCAGCTTATCGTTGCGCAGAAGAAAGTAAACGCCGCAAACGTCCAGCTTGATGACAAGCAGCGCGCCATTATCATGCAGTGGTTTATGTATGGCGGCGGCGTGCTGGGCGTCGGCCTGCTGTTTGGCCTGCTGCTGCCGCATATGATCCCAAGCCGCAAGAAGAAAGACCGCTGGATGAATTGATCCGCATCCCTGTATCCTACAATTACGTATTATTCGTAATTTTTAGCAGATGCAGGGGTGTAAAGAGTGAAGATTTATCTGGTCGGTGGCGCCGTTCGTGATGGGTTGTTAAAACTACCGGTCAAAGATAAAGATTGGGTCGTGGTCGGCACCACCCCGCAAGAAATGCTGGACGCTGGTTTCCAGCAGGTAGGGAAAGATTTCCCGGTATTTCTGCATCCAAAATCTCGCGAAGAGTACGCTCTGGCGCGCACCGAGCGTAAAGCCGGACAGGGTTATACAGGTTTTACCTGTTATGCCGCACCGGACGTTACGCTTGAACAGGATTTAATGCGTCGCGACCTGACCATTAACGCTATAGCGCAAGATGAACACGGCAAGCTTGTCGATCCGTACAATGGGCTGGCCGACATAGAAAAACGTCTGCTGCGACATGTATCCCCGGCATTTAATGAAGATCCCCTGCGTGTTCTGCGCGTGGCGCGTTTTGCCGCACGTTACGCCCATCTTAATTTCCAGATCGCCCCGGAAACCATGGCGCTGATGCAAAACATGACCGCAGGCGGCGAACTGACGCATCTGACACCCGAGCGCGTCTGGAAAGAGACTGAAAACGCGCTGATCAGCCGCAATCCGCAGGTTTACTTTGATGTGCTGCGTAAATGCGGGGCGCTGGCCGCGCTGTTCCCGGAAATCGATGCGCTGTTTGGCGTACCTGCCCCAGCCAAATGGCACCCAGAGATTGACACCGGCATTCACGTGCTGATGACGCTTGCCATTGCAGCCCAGCTCAGCCCGGAAGTGGACGTGCGGTTTGCAACGCTGTGCCACGATCTTGGCAAAGGATTAACCCCAAAAGCATTCTGGCCCCGCCACCACGGCCACGGCCCGGCGGGCGTTAAGCTGGTGGAGAATATCTGTCAGAGAATGCGCGTGCCAAACGAGATCCGCGATCTGGCGAAGCTGGTGGCGGAGTATCATGACCTTATCCATACCTTCCCCATCCTGCAGCCGAAAACAGTGGTGAAGCTGTTTGATGCCATCGACGCCTGGCGTAAGCCGCACCGAGTTGAACAAATCGCATTAACCAGCGAGGCTGATGCACGTGGGCGCACTGGTTTTGAAGGCAACGATTATCCGCAGGGAAGATTGCTGCGTGCAGCCTGGGAAGCGGCTCAACAGGTAACCA